>JANMUW010000193.1:0-3083 GCA_031392105.1 Acidobacteriota bacterium
GCCGTCGTTCGATTCGAAACCATCCATCTCGACTAGAAGCTGGTTCAATGTCTGCTCACGCTCATCGTGTCCGCCGCCGAGGCCGGCACCGCGATGGCGTCCGACAGCATCGATCTCATCGATGAAGATAATGCACGGGGCGTTCTTCTTACCCTGTTCGAAGAGGTCGCGGACGCGGCTCGCACCGACACCGACGAACATCTCGACAAAGTCCGAACCCGAGATCGAGAAGAACGGCACGTTGGCCTCGCCTGCGACGGCTTTCGCTAGTAACGTCTTACCTGTTCCCGGAGGGCCCATCATTAGAACACCCTTGGGAATCTTTCCGCCAAGCTTTTGAAACTTCTGCGGATCCTTAAGAAATTCGATTATTTCCTGCAGCTCTTCTTTTGGCTCATCTACACCAGCGACATCCTTGAACGTCACACGCTTCTGCTGGTTGTTAAGAAGCTTCGCCTTCGATTTACCAAAGCTTAGGGCCTTATTCCCGCCAGCCTGCATTTGGCGAAGCGTAAAGGCGAGGAAACCGATCAGAAGAAGGAAGGGTAATGCCTGGATAAGAATTAGCCATCCGAGGCCGCTCGAAGCAGGCTCTTCGGTATACTTCACGGCGCTCGCCGGATTAGCTTCATTAAACTCATCGAGCTTTTTCATCAAACGGTCGCCCGTTCGTTCGCCACCGATCGTCGTGACGAACTTATTACCGTTCACGTCAGTAAACTCGACGGAATTCTGCCTGAATAACGCCTCTTTGAACTCTTTATTGGCGATTCTCGTCATCGCCATATCGATCGCTAGGTCCTGGCTTGGCTTCGCCTGTCTGCTTTGAAGAAACCAGACAAACGACAGCGCTCCGGAGATTATCACCAACCACAACAGAACCTGTTTTGCTTTAGAACTCAATTTATAGCCTCCAAAATCAACTTTCATCCGCGAAAGCTTTTTGCCAAAGCGATTGGATGAAGGTTACCCAACTGAAGTTGTTCCCGGATTCACGACAAGCGCTACCGGAAACGCCAATCGTCGATTGTAATTCCCGCGGGGTCATTTTTCAACCTTAATGTTCGTGAAGATGAGCGACCCTGCTTGCTTCACGACCCGTCCGCCTCCCGGTAATTCCACCGTATTTCCGCTCTTGCGGGTCAAGATCAAACGCTCTATAGCTTCTATATGTTTCAGTTCCAAAGCCCTAAGGTTTCCTCGTTTCATTTTGAGCCATGAGCGAAGGGTGACGTAGAGATCTGGGCTTTTCATCGATTTCAGGTCTTTTAAGGCCAGTTTCTCGCGATCTTCGCTCGTCGGCTGCGATCCGGTTAATTCTGAATGCCGGCTCATCAGATCCGCGGTTCGAGCCAACGCCTCGACGATATTCGGATTGATCTCAGCCATGGCCGGCAGGATGCGGCGGCGAATACGCACGCGACTGTACTTTTCGTCCTTGTTCATCCGGTCGGCCCGGTATTTAACTTCCTGATCATGACAGTAATCCTCAGTAGCCGCGCGTCCCGCCCACGAAAGAAGTGGCCGAACCAGGAGGATACCGTCCTGCAGTTCCCTAACTGCCCGCATTCCGACAAGTCCATCGGGACCGCTCCCGCGGATCAAATTAAATAAGAGTGTTTCAGCCTGATCGTTTTGTGTGTGCCCGGTGAGCATGGCGAATGCACCATGGCCCTTTGCTGTCTGAAGCAGGAATTTGTAACGGGCGTCGCGGGCAGCTTGTTCGAGATTCCCTTTCCTAGATACCTCAGCCGATCCCACGACAAGTTCGAAACCTAACCGTTTCGCTTGTGCTCGTACATATCTTTCGTCCGTGTCGCTCTCCCTCTGACGAAGCTTATGGTTCAAGTGGGCAATGATCACACGGTGTTCGAGTTTCTTCCGATTCGTAAGTTCGTGGATCGCGAGCATCAAGCTCATGGAATCGGCGCCGCCCGATACGGCGACGACGATCGTCTCGCCCGAGAATGGCATGTCGAGTTTTCGCCATTCGGTGATAAAGCTGCGCACGAACTTGTGCATGGGCATTATTTTCTGAAGCGGTTCTGCGACTCACGTGGGCCGTCGTTCACTCATCAACAGACTGGAGCGCAGGCATCCTTGCCTGCATGAGCGTCGCTTCGACGCGAAAGAGCGCAAAGGATCTCGACATTTGACGCCGCCGATACGGCAGCGTTGCAGGCAAGGATGCCTGCGCTCCAGTCCGTTGCATACGAATCAACGTCTTCCGGCTTTCAATCGCACGGCCTACACCTCTTCGAGCACTTTTTTAGCTGCCGTTATCGCTTCCTCAACACGCAGCTGCGACGTCCCGCCAGCCTGTGACTTTGAGTCGATCGTACTTTCAAGGCTCAGCGCGTCGAGGACGTCCTCATCAATATTTTCAGAGAATCCGCGAAACTCTTCGAGCGTCAAGTCATCCAGCTCTCGCCCGTTCTCAGCCGCAAACAGAACTGCCTTGCCAACGGTGTCATGCGCGGTTCGAAATGGAACACCCTTCTTCACCATATAGTCGGCCAACTCGGTTGCGTTCAGAAATCCGCTCGCAGCGGCTTCGCGGGCGCGCTTTTCATTCACCGTAAGATTGTCGAGAACGATCGCACCGACACGCAGACACGCTGCCGTTGTATCCGCCGAATCGAAGACGGCTTCTTTGTCCTCCTGCATGTCCTTGTTGTAAGCGAGCGGCAATCCCTTCATCGTCGCAAGCAGCGCCGCGTGATGGCCAAAAACTCGTCCGGCTTTGCCTCGGATGAGTTCGAGGGCGTCCGGATTTTTCTTCTGCGGCATCAGGCTCGAACCAGTCGAGACGGCGTCGCTTAACGTAACGAATCCAAATTCGGTCGAGCAATACAGGATCAGATCCTCCGCCATCCGCGAAAGGTGAACCATCACAAGTGAACACGCTCCGACAAATTCAACAGCGAAATCGCGATCCGAAACCGCGTCGAGGCTGTTTCGAGAAACGCTTTCGAACCCGAGTTCGCGAGCGACTGACTGATGTTCGCAAACGCGTGAACGTCATGCCACTCGGATCGGCGGCGCTTGCGGGGACAAGCTTTCCGATCGATCGTGAGAGCGTC
>JANMUW010000216.1:0-13324 GCA_031392105.1 Acidobacteriota bacterium
ACCCCCTCTCTCTATGAGTTGCCTCCGTCTTCAGACGGAGGTTAACAGCAAAACAAAAAGATTTCGGCTTTAGCCGAACCCGCCCTCTTCATGAATTGCCTCCGTCTTCAGACGGAGGTTAACAGGCAAAACAAAAGTTTCGGCTTTAGCCGAACCCCTCTCTCTATGAGTTGCCTCCGTCTTCAGACGGAGGTTAACAGCAAAACAAAAGTTTCGGCTTTAGCCGAATCAGCTGTATTCATGAGTTGCCTCCGTCTTCAGACGGAGGTAAGCAGCAAAAAAAGCTCCAGGCTTTAGCCGAACCTCTAGTCGGAATCCTCGAACCGCTGGAATCCATACTTCTTCAACATTAGTTCGAATTCCTCATCAAATCCTTTCTTACTATGATGGGCCTCCTGGTTTCGAATATAGTCGCGAGTCCTATCAATCAGCGACTCGCATACGCCGACGGCAAAGTATTCGTGCTGCCAGGCGAACTTCGTCCTCGTAAGTCCATTTTGATTGATCCAGTGTGATGATTCGCCTTTTATCAATTTGACCGTGTCCGCAATCGTCTGGTCAACGCCAAGCGAGATCAGACAATGAACATGCTCTAAGTAACCATTGATAAAATCGAGAAAGATATTTTTCTTCTTTGCATTCTCTCGGATGTGTTGAAAGACCTTAGACCTGATGTCGTCAGTCAGGAAAGGAAGTCTGTTCTTTGTGGACCACACGAGGTGGATCCAAACTTTTACATAAGGCATAGTGGGAGATCCTCGTGTATTAGTTCGGCTGAAGCCGATGGTTTTGTTGTCTCAACCTCCGTCTGAAGACGGAGGCAACTCATGAAGTCAGCGGATTCGGCTAAAGCCGAAAGCTTTTACACAGCCAACCTCCGTCTGAAGACGGAGGCAACTCATGAAGACAGTGATTCGGCTAAAGCCGAAAGCTTTTACACCGCCCCCCTCCGTCTTCAGACGGAGGCAATTCATTTCCGGATTATCTCGCGATCGCGAAAGGTAAGTCCTAAAACAATCTAAAATCTCGCGCTAGAACCTGATGTTTCCTATCTTCTCGGGTTTCTTTTCGGTGGTTGGTTTCAAATAAGGAGCTTCGTCGTGATCGCGCTTTGCGCTCTCGACCGGCGAATGCCACTTCATCCATTCGCCCGGAGCGTCGAAGGTTTCGCCGCCGTGCTGAGTAATCCGCGGACGGATGCGGCACATCACAGGAGTGTTGATACCGACGCCCGAAATAACTGCCTGTCCTTTCGTCAGCGCGGGAAGTTCGGCGAGCATCGAGCGGCCCGCGTTTTCGACCGACTGGGCGACGGTCTGCTGATCGATCGGGTTCACGATGCGCATTATGATCTGCGTCATGCACTGCGAAAGGACGTCCTGATCGAGCTTGCCGGGTCGCTGTGTGATCAATCCGATACCGACGCCGAACTTTCGCCCTTCGGACAAGATCTGCTTGAGCACGTTGGTAGAGACGACATTCGCACCTGCCGGAGCAAACCGGTGAGCTTCTTCCAACAAAGTGAAGACCGGATAGTTCAGGAAGTTCTCGCCGGTTGAAACTTCTCCGCGTGTGGTCGCCATCCGCGCCTTGTTCGCCCGACGCAGTAGTGTTCCAACGATGACCTGCTGCTCGTGCTGCTCAATATCGGACAGATCGAGGATCGTGCATCGTCCCGGCCGAAACATTTCCTGCAGCGGGATGTGTTCGTTGGTCGAAAAAATTCCGTCCGTTTTGTCGAACCGCGCATCCAGCCGCCACATCAGGCCCTGAATGGAAGAAACGTTTCCGCCGTCGCCCGCGTTTGCATCATCCTTGCCGAACTGCTGCTTCTGGACGTGATCCCGCAGATCGTAATAGCTGTAGAGATAATCGCGCTTTCCTTCGGCTTTGATCTGATCATTCAAACTTCGAAACGCTTGTCCGAGAAAATGCAGCATCTTGTCCGATGTTCCCTCGGGCAAAAGATATTTGATGTCGGCTTCGCTCAGCGTCGAGAACCTAACCTTGATCTTGTCCGGCGTGAAGATCCTTACCTCGGGTTTGTAACCGTCGTCGCCGAAAAATTGTTTGTCGCCCTGGATCGACTGCATCGTGTGATACTCGCCATGCGGATCGACGATCAGGACGGATGCACGGTTCCATGACTGCATCAATTCTTCGACGAGAACCCCGGCCGTATACGACTTACCCGAGCCGGTCGAAGCAAGGATCGCGAGGTGCGTCGAGACCACATCCTTGACCGACAACACCACCGCGACCTCGCCTTGATCGCGTGTGAGCAAGCTGCCCAGATGCGCCGAGCCCTGATCGCCGACACGCCGCGGGCTTAGCATTTCAGAAAGGGTTTCGCTCGAAGCGAGGAATATCTGATCACCCGGCTGAGGCGGGATGCGGGGATTTACGAAGTCATTAAGCTTGCCGCTGAAATAGCCGATCGTCTCAACCGCGATCTCGTAGATCTCAAGAGCATCGCCGTCTAATCCGATCAACGCCGAGACGGCGGACGGATGCGTACCCGGATCCGCGAGAAACGCGTCGGGAAGATTTCGAACGAGTCTCCGAGAATTGATCGTGCCGACTATCCGCCGGAGCTCGTCACCGATTTGAGTTTCGTAGTAAACAAACTCGCCGATCCGCGTCCTGTTGTTGTCGCGAGTGATGAAAAGATATTCGTGGGGAAGAAGTCCCGGTCCCTTAACGGTGCCAGTGAGAATGTCAGTCGATGCGGTCATATTGTTCTTAGTTTTCAGAGTTTCGGAAGTTTCCAGAGTCTTCCGAGACAATGCGACCTCTACACTCTGCCAACTCCGGAAACTCTGCCAACTCTGCCAACTTCGGCAACTCTGCAAACTCTGCCAACTCTGCCAACTCTGCAAACTCTGCCAACTCTGCAAACTCTGCCAACTCTGCCAACTCTGCAACTCTGCAAACTCTGCAAACTCTGCAAACTATTCTCCCAACAACTGCTCTTCGATCATCGAAAGCTCGCGTTGGAGATTTTCTTCCATCGAGGTCGCGACCTCGCTTTGCTCCATTTGAATGGCCTGTTCTTCCGGATCATTGTCCAGCTCGATCCGCTGCGTTGTGTTCACACCTTTCAGCTGTTCGTTTATCTCGTCTCGGCGGCGGATGAGTTGTTCTTTGCTAGGTTTGCTCGCGGGCATAAAAGTTCTCCTTAAAAACGCTTTGCGCCAAAGTATACCAATCCCGCGACGAGAACAAGGAATCGCCTCATCAGCAATAAGTCTCGCTTCGTCACATCGAGGTTGGCCAAAGCAGGACTGAAGTGATAAAAATAACGCTCATGGAAACCCTCCCTGTGAAACGTGGGAAATTAGTAAAGTGGCTGGCGATCTGGGGCGTGTGGACGTTATTCGCTCTATTTTTCGCGACGCAGTTTGCCCTTCAGAACCAGCTCTCGGAAAAGCCTGTTCCATTTTGGCGAATCTTGTCGTGGCAGTTGGTGTCGGGGTACGTTTGGTTCGCGCTCAGCCCGCTGATCCTTTTTTTGACGAACAAGTTTCCTTTCGAGGGGACGCGTTGGAAGGTCGCATTGCCGGTGCATTTGGTCGCAGCCGTGGTCGTCGCTTTGTTTCAGCAGGCGATCGACGCGTTTCTTCTCACGAGGCTTGGATATCCCGCAAACCGCCAGTTCGCCAATTTTTTTGAAGCATATAAGTTTTTCGTGCTGGTCAATCTGCATCTCAGCATCTTGATCTATCTCGGTGTGGTCGGGATAAAATCGGCATACAGTTACTACCAGAAATATCGCGAGCAGGAACTGCAGGCGTCACAGCTTGAGGCCCGGCTCGCACAATCGCGTCTGCAAGTTTTGAAGATGCAGCTGCATCCGCATTTTCTCTTCAACACGCTGAACGCGATCTCGGAGCTTATCTATAAAGATCCCGAGTCCGCCGACCGGATGCTGACGGATCTTAGCGATCTTCTCAGATTGTCGTTCGAAAATCTTGAGGTGCAGGAAATACCGTTAAAGCAGGAGCTCGAGTTTCTTGAGAAATATCTTGAGATCGAGCAGATGCGTTTTCACGACCGCCTGACCGTCGATATGCACATCTCGCCCGAAACGCTGGACGCGAGCGTGCCGAACATGATCCTGCAGCCGCTCGTCGAAAACGCCATCAAGCACGGCATCGCACCTCGATCGAGCGGCGGCCGGATCGACATCAACGCTGTCCGCAGCAACGGCCATCTTCAGATCAGCGTCGACGACGACGGCCTTGGTGTGCCATTCGGCGATCTGCAAAATCTGCCCGAAGGCGTCGGTCTTACAAACACGCGGCGACGCTTGAGACATCTCTACGGCGATCGACATGAGTTTGATCTTACTGCCCGTGACAAAGGCGGCGTCGGCGTACGGCTGGAAATTCCGTTTCGGGTATATGTCGAAACTATCAAAGACCGCGAACCCGATGTCTAGGCCTTAGACCGACAGACGTGATGATCAGAACACTTATCGTTGACGACGAACCGCTGGCCCGAGATCGGATCAAACGATTGCTGCGCGATGAGGACGGCGTCCACGTTATCGGTGAATGCGGCAACGGGGCCGACGCGATAAAAGCGATCACAGCCCACAGTCCGGACCTTGTTTTTCTCGACATTCAAATGCCCGAGAAGAATGGCTTTGAGGTGATCAAAGCGCTCCAGGCCAAAAAGCTTCCGACAATAATTTTCGTTACGGCTTACGATCAGTACGCTCTTCAGGCTTTCGACGTCCACGCTCTCGATTACCTTCTGAAACCATTCAATCGCGAACGGATCAAACGCGCCGTCGGCCGTGCACGAGAGCATATCGAGCATAAACAACTTGGGAATATCGACGAACGTCTCAACTCGCTGATCGCCGACCTGCGAGGCGAGAAGAAATATCTTGATCGCCTGGTCGTGAAGTCCGTGGGACGCGTTTTCTTCCTGAAGACGGATGAGATCGATTGGATCGAGGCAGCGGGAAATTACGTCAAGCTTCACGTCGGTCGCGATGGCCACATGATCCGCGAAACAATGAACGGCATCGAGGCAAAACTCGATCCCGAGAAATTCCTGCGCATCCACCGCTCAACTGTCGTCAACATAGATCGGATTAAAGAGCTTCACCCGATGTTCAGCGGCGACTACGCTGTCATACTCCGGAACGGCACCGAGCTCGCATTAAGCCGAAACTACCGCGAAAGGTTCACCGAGTTGTTCGAAAATCAAAACTAATTCACCGCAGAGACGCAAAGACGCCGAGGAAAGAAGCGACGGAGTTACTCGGCTGCCCTGCCTCAAGCTGCTTTGGTGATCATTATTATCTAATTTTTTCTCCGCGTCTCGGCGTCTCGGCGGTAAAAAGTGCTTCAGGCGCATTTCGTCCCAAGCTACTGCCGTTCATCACAAATCGAACATAGATTTCCCGAAACGTGACTAGTATTACGATACGGTCATGTACCTGCAACTGGAGAAATCTATGTCACGAACGCGAAAGCTCGAGGTCCTCACGCTACTTGTCCTCGGGATCATCTTTGTCTTTGGAGACTACGTCATCGTCATCGGACAAACGCCGAAGCCGGTGCTCGTAGCTCTGAACAAAGCCGACAGCACGCTTGCGATCATCGATCCTTCAACCATGAAGGTCGTTTCCAAGGTTGCGACCGGCGACAGTCCGCATGAGGTCGTATTGTCGGTCGACGGCAAGACCGCGTTTGTCGCGAATTATGGAGCGCAAACACCCGGCAGCTCGATCTCGGTAATCGATACCGCGGCGGGAAAAGAAATACGACGCTTCGATGTCTCTCCGCTGATGCGGCCGCACGGTCTGCAGATCATCGGCGGGAAACTCTACTTCACCGCAGAAACCAATCGTGTCATCGCACGGTATGACCCGACGGCAAACAAGATCGACTGGTTGATGGGGACCGGACAGAACGGATCGCACATGGTCGTGGGTACGGGCGATCAGAAAAGATTCTATACCGCCAACATCGGATCCGATTCCGTGACATCGTTTGAGTTTGCGAACGTCCCGCCCGCAGGTTCGAAGGTCACTCACATTGCGATCGGTAAACAGCCCGAGGCGATCGATCTCTCGCCGGATGGCAAAGAGATCTGGGCCGGCCTTAATGCCGAAGGTGCGATCGATATCGTCGACACCGTCGCGAATAAGTTCAAAGAGAAGATAAACATCGGCGGGCGTCCGTATCGGGTCAGGTTTACGCCGGATGGAAAGTTCGTTGTGAACTCGATGGTCGCGACGAAAGAGCTGTTGATAATCGATGCGGCCACGCGGAAAGAAGTCCGGCGGATCAAGCTCGAGAGTGTCCCGCTTGGAATTGCGTTTTCTGCAGACGGCAAGATCGCGTTCGTTTCCGTCGTCGAGCCCGATCTTGTGTTGAAGATCAGTTTGGAAAGCGGTGAGATTCTCGGCCGGGTAGATAGCGGTAAAGGACCTGACGGGATCGCGGTGGCGGGAATTTGACCGGAAGCCTGCAAACGTGTTGGCAGTTGACAAACGACGAGGCAGCCGGCCCACAAGAAACTCCCCTCCTTACAAAGGAGGGGTGGCCGAGTCTTCGAGGCCGGGGTGGTTCTCTCATAGACAATTTCGGAACATCTCTTTGCAAAAAGAACCACCCCGTCAGCCGCAGCGGCTGACATCCCTCCGTCGTAAGGAGGGGAGTTCGCATCTTAGCTTTTGAGTTACATCCACCTACTATGAAAAAACTACTTGCACTATTCTTAATCACCTTCGTTCTTTCGACTCCGCTGACCGCCCAGCGCCGCAACGGCTCAGGTGCGGCGACTGCAGCCTCGAAATTCGGCAATACGGACGGCGTCACCGCAGCTCAGATGAAAGAGCATCTGACGTTCATCGCTTCGGACGAACTCGAAGGCCGCGATACCCCGTCCCGCGGGCTCGACATCGCTGCGATGTACATTGCAAAGCACCTTACGAACTGGGGCATCGAACCGGCAGGCGATGAAGGATCCTACTTCCAAAAATTTCCGCTGAAACGTACCAAGATCGACGCGCAGAATATGCGGCTTGATGTAAACGGTCAGCCATTTGTTTACGGGGAAGATTATTTCTCGACCCTGACCCAGGCAAACGTGCCCGCCAGCAATCTTGTCTACGTCGGTCATGGCTGGGTCGTAAAGTCGAAAAACATAAACGCCTACCAGGGGATCGACGTTAAGGACAAGATCATCGTCGTGGCTAACAGTCTTCCAAAAGGTATCGCGCCGAGCGATCTGCAAGGCAAACCGGGTGTCGATTGGTTCTCACCGCCGCTTTACGCTCAGGCGAACGGCGCAAAGGCAGTCATTGCTATTAGCACATTCAATGATCTTGCGAACTGGCAGGCGACGCGCTGGCGACAAACGGAAAGAGGCACGGTGAATTTTGGACCGACTCCGATTCAGGTCACGGTTCCTACGATCACCGCCTCACCGCGGCTCTTCAATGCGATCTTTCAGGGCGAGAAATCGAGCGCTGGAAATATTGTTACAAAAGCCATCCAACAGGATTTTGTCGAACCGTTCGAGCTCAAACCAACAAAGAAGATCAGCCTGAATACCGCGCTAAAAAGCGACACAGTTTATACGCAGAACGTCGTCGGAATCCTCGAAGGTTCGGATCCCGTTTTGAAGAACGAGTATGTCGCGGTCGGAGCCCACTACGATCACATCGGAATGAATCCATTCGCCGCCGGCGAAGACAAGATATCGAATGGTGCCGATGACGATGGTTCGGGAACGGTTGCCGTACTCGCGATCGCCGAAGCGTTGTCGAAAGGCCCGCGCCCGAAACGTTCGATTCTCTTCATCTGGCATGCCGGCGAGGAGAAGGGATTGTGGGGCAGCGAATTCTTCGCCGACAATCCGACGGTTCCGATCGGCTCGATCATCACCGAGCTCAACATCGATATGATCGGCCGTTATCAGAATCCCGGCGATGAGAATCACCCGCAGAACAAAGCGTTGCCGAAACAGAACGAGATCTTTCTGATCGGCTCGCGAATGATGAGCACGGAGCTCGGCGAGTTGAGTGACGGCGTCAACAAGGCGTTTCTCAATCTCAGCTTCAACTTTAAGTACGATGATCCGAACGATCCGGAACAGTTCTTCTATCGCTCCGATCATTTCAATTACGCAAAGAAAGGCGTGCCGATCATTTTCTACATGGACGGCAGTCACGCCGATTATCACCAGGTGACCGACTCGATCGAGAAGATAAATTTTGATTCGATGGAAAAAGTAACCCGGACGATCATGGCGACGGGTTGGGAACTCGCGAACCGCGCGACCCGGCCGAAAGTAGACAAGCCGCTTCCGGCTTCGGTTATCGGGGCAAATTAGTTTCGGGTTTCGGGTTTTGAGTTACGGATAGGCTGGCAGCCAGGAGTTTTCAAATGCGCTGGATTATCAAATGCAGTTTTTTCTTAATCGCAGTCGGCGCTTGCTTCGCACAGCCGCGCGACCCGCGCGATAACGCCACACCGTACTGGCATTCCGATGGCCGGATATTCTTCAAATCACAGAGGGACGGTGGCGGAGTCTTCTCGGTGAAAAGCGATGGCAAGGATCTGCAGCCTTTCATCAAGAGCTCCGGCGACAATTACCCGCCGCGATGGACACACGATGAAACCCGCGGCGTCTTCATGACGAATCGTGACGAAGGAGACTTCGAGATCTATGTCGTCAACGCCGATCGCACGGGCCAGAAGCGCCTGACATTCAACAAGGGTCACGATTGGGATCCGGGCTGGTCGCCGAATGGCAAGAACATCGTTTTCATGTCGAGCAAAGACGGAAACTGGGAGATCTACAAAATGGATCGCGACGGCTCGAATCAGGTGAGGCTGACAAACAACACCGCAAAGGATTTCTCACCCGCATTCTCGCCCGACGGAAAGAAAATTCTGTTCGCTTCGGACCGCGGCGGAAACGAAGACATCTACACGATGAACGCTGACGGAACAGGTGCGGTCGCCCTCGCTCCCGCTCCCGGGTTTGACGGAACGCCTGAATGGTCGCACGACGGGAAGAAGATCATCTTCCACTCGCGCCGCGACGGAGGCAAGGCAGAGTTATATGTCATGAACGCGGACGGTACCAATCTCGTCCGCCTGACGAACAACGACTTCAATGATGTCTATCCGGTGTTCTCGCCGAACGGCAAGAAGATCGCTTTTCAATCTGACCGCGATGGATATCGTGACATCTTTGTGATGAACGTCGACGGGACTGACCAGAAACCTCTGATCGCGAACCGGGCACCAGCGAGCGCTAACGCTGAAAACGCCTCCGGCACGAAGAATTAAGTAATGACGAGCCGATCCACATTCCGTGCCCACATCGCGATCCTTATTCTGATCGCCGCGTTGGTAAGCATCCCGCCGAACGTCTTCGCCGCGGACTCGGGAAAGTCGCTCAAACGTACCGTTACGAAATTGGCCGACGGCATCTACACGATCCGCCACAAAGACGCACCCGACACTTTCCCCCAAGGAAATACGACGGTCATCATCGGCGATCGAGAAGTTCTGGTCGTCGATTCGTGTTATCTGCCGTCAGCCGCTCGAGAGGACATAGCCGACATCCGCAAGTGGACGAACAAGCCCGTCCGTTACCTCGTGAACACGCATTGGCATTTCGATCACACAATGGGAAACGGGACTTACTGGGACGCGTTTCCGGGACTGAACATAATTGCTCATATCGAAACGGCTAAGCAGAGCTCCGGTTATAACCCGGGGTGGTTCGAACGATTCCCGCGACGCGGCGATCGATTGAAACAGATCCTCGAAGCCGGCAAAGACGGTAACGGAAAGGTTCTCACCGAAGGCGAACGTAAAGAGTATGCCGAAGCGATCGCGGGAATCGCACCGGTCCAGGAAGAGTTCAAGTCCGTTGTCGATCGCGCGCCGAACCTGACGTTCGATACCGAGATGCGTATCGATCTCGGAAACCGCGAAGTCCGCGTCATGCACCTTGGCCGCGCTAACACGGCCGGCGACGCAATAATTTTTCTGCCGAAAGAAAAGATCGTCATGACCGGTGACCTCGTCGTCCATCCGGTGCCGTACATGTTTGGGGGCTATCCGTTTTCGTTTGGCACAACGCTTAGGCGTCTGGATCAATTGAATTTCGAAACGATGGTTCCCGGTCACGGAGAGGTTATGAGCCCGGAACAGGGACGAGCTTACATACGATTACTGATCGACTTTATCGATGCCGTTACTCAGCAGGTGAGCGCCGAAACGCACCGCCTGGGCAGCGGAGCTGCAAACTTACCGGCTGTTCGTGAAGGAGTTCAGAAGAACATAGACGTCGCGTCATGGCGCAAGAAGTTTGCGGGCGAAATTAAAGACGAACAGGACGCGTTCGATACGACATTCGCGGCGATGATAACCGCCGCCCACGCGGAGATCAACGGACGTTAAACTCATTATGGGCTGGATCCAAAAATGCGATATCGATGATGAGCTTCTGCCGATCCCGACGCAGATCGTTTCGAATGAAGAGTTCGAACCGCCGGACCAAACCGGCGAACAGAAGCAGGTCGAGCGTCGTATCATCGACCTCACCGACGATGCCAGTAAACGGCTCGGTATTTCACGCAGAAAATTTCTCGCGAGCACGGGCGGAATGGCCGCCGCGTTTCTCGCGATGAACGAGGTCTTCGGGAACTTTTTCGACGTTTCGGCAAGTGAGATGTTCGAACGTCGAACTAGCGACGAAAAGTTCCCGAAGCGTCTTTTTATCTTCGACATCCACACGCACCACGTCGCGGCACCGAAGATAATCAAGACGCCCCCGCTTATTCCCGGATATCGCGCAGCCGGAGCCGCCTGGGGAAATAGGGCGATCGAAAACCGCGAGCATAAATGGGAAGACCTTTATCTCGAAAACTACGTCAAGGAAATGTTCCTCGACAGCGATACGTCGATGGCGGTGATAACCGGCCTGCCCGCGAAGATGGATGATCAGAATGTGCTGACTCCGGCGGAGATGATCGAGACGCGTGCCCGCATCAACGGGCTCGCGAAGTCTCGCCGGATCATCGCTCACGGTTTATTCTCACCGGACATGGGCAAGTCCGATCTCGAAGCGATGCAGCGCCAGCACGAGCAGTTGAAGGTCGAAGCGTGGAAAGGTTACCCGGGCCAGCCGCTCGCCGATGGCAGCGTTGGTTGGTGGATGGATGATGAAAAGATCGCTTACCCGTCATACGAGTATTCGCGAAAGATCGGGATCAAAAATATCTGTGTGCACAAGGGTCTGCCGCTTCCCGGTTGGGAGGTCGAGCACAGCAGTCCGCGCGATGTCGAAAAAGCTGCGAAAGATTTTCCGGACCTGAATTTCCTGATCTATCACGCCGGCCTGAAAGGCGTTCGCGACGCGATGCCCGCAGTCCAGGACGGTTTCAAAAAAATCACGAATGTCCCGTGGATTACCGATCTGTGTGCGATGCGCAAGCGAAATCCGAACATGACAAACGTCTACATGGATCTCGGTACAACATTCGGCATGACCGTGATCACGCAGCCGCTTCTATGTACCTACATGCTCGGGCTGATGATCGACGCATTCGGCGATGACCATGTTCTCTGGGGTACCGACTCGATCTGGTGGGGTAGCCCTCAGTGGCAGATCGAAGCATTTCGACGATTGCAGATGCCCGAGGATCTGCAGAAGCGATTCGGTTTCAAACCGCTGACGGAAAAGGTTAAGGAAAAGATCTTCGGGTTAAATTCGGCTCAAGTGTACGGGATCGACGTTAAGGCGAAGATGAATGCGATCCCGTCAGACTACGTGTCGAAGCTGAAAGAAAAGTATCGTGCGGCAGGACCTGAACCGTCGAATACGCAGTACGGATGGATACGAAAGTGAAACGAAATTCTTCCTTTGCGACTTTGCGTCTTTGCGTGAACACATTTTTTTCACGCAAAGGCGCAAAGCCGCAAAAATTTCTCTCGATACTGATTTTCGGTTTCGGTTCGGTCGTCGCTGCACAGCAAACGCAAAGTCTATCTATCCCGCCGGATTCGCCGCGCTGGAAACTGGAGGGAGAGGCCAAGCCCGCTGAATACAAGGGACGGAAAGCTCTCTACCTGAATGGTGGCGGTGCGACATTGAAGGACCTTGAAATGCGCGACGGCGTCATCGATGTCGATGTCGCGACGCCCGCGAATCGCGGCTTCTTCGGTATTCAATTCAGGATCTCGAGCGACGACGCCAACGGCGAATGGGTTTATCTTCGCCAGCACAAATCCGGGCTTCCCGACGCGATGCAATATACGCCTGTCCTTAACACCGGTCTCAACTGGCAGCTCTATAGCGGCCCGGGTTTCATCGGAGCGATCGACATTCCGAAAGACGAGTGGTTTCATATGCGTCTGGAGGTTGTCGGCGCCCAAGCGAAGCTCTTCGTGAAGAATATGGAGAAGCCCGCGCTTGTCATTGACGACCTGAAGACCGGCATTCAGAAAGGACGTGTAGCTCTCGCCGTTCTGACCGGTGCAACTTATTTCTCGAATTTCGAGCTGCGCGAAACTCAACCGTCTCCGTGGGAGCGTCGCCCTCAGCCGGTACAAGTCGGCACGCTTACGAAATGGGGTTTGTCCCCGTCGTACGACGCGCTGACGCGCGATCTTGAGCTCCCGCTGACGGCATCCGAGCAGAACGCGATCAAATGGCAAGACGTAGAGGCGGAGCCGCCCGGCTTTGTCGCGATCAACCGTTATCGTGAAAGCCCGCATCCCCGCGTTACGTTCGCAAACGACTTCGCAAAGCGCCTGGATCCGCAGCCTGGAATGAAAGTCGTGTATGCGCGCACCAACATCGTCTCCAAGCGCGACCGGCGAGCGAAACTTTACATCGGTTATAGCGACGACGTCAGCGTGTTCCTGAACGGAACGATCCTCTTCCGCGGTCGCAGCGCACAGAATTTTCGCGATCCCGGTTTCCTCGGGATCGTAAACCCGGAGAACGATGCCGTATACCTTCCGTTGAAAAAGGGAAGGAACGAATTAGTGCTCGCCATTAGCGAGCTCGGCGGAGGTTGGGGATTCATATGCCGCTTAGAGGACTTGGAGAGATAAGGATCGATATTGAGATCCGCACGTGATCAACATGTGCAATGCATCGATAGTCAGCTGACGGCCGAAACGAGTCGGCAAATTAATTGCGTCACTATGAGATCGTGCTAATGAATACGATGAATTCGTAAAGACTATGAGGAAATTATGTATCGGCTAATTCTGGTTTCGAGCTTGTTTTTGATCGGCCTGACGACCGCGTCCTCGCAAACCCCGCAGGT
>JANMUW010000227.1:0-5118 GCA_031392105.1 Acidobacteriota bacterium
GTGTGTTCCGTGGTCAAATGGTTCGCGACCTTTTCTAACCACAGAACACACGGAACGCACGGAAAAGAAAAGAACACGGAAGCCTCCAGTTATGACTGCGTGGGCTTCGTGGTCATGTCTTAGAAAATCGAACCACGATGCACACGAAACAACACCAGTAAGACAACATGCCAGGCCAAGGTCGGCTCTAATGAATCTTGAATTGTCGTTGCCACGGATCGGGAGGAGGCAAATGGTTTACGTGCAGATCCTCGCACCCAAAACCGAAAACAATAACTTCTCAGTTGCGAGCGTGACTTTCGAGCCTGGCGCACGGGCAAACTGGCATGTGCACCCGGCCGGACAAACTTTGCTCGTGACCTACGGTAGAGGGCTTTATCAGGAGAAGGGTAAAGCTGTTCGCCGACTTAACAAAGGCGACGTGATTCTATGCGATCGTGACGTGGAACATTGGCACGGGGCATCCCCAGAAAGCGGCATGACACACGTCGTGATCACAAACTATCAAGGTGAGAACCAGGTGAAATGGTTACTGCCGGTGACCGACGAAGAATATCGAAGTCCCGTTGAGTAGCAAGGTCGCACGCCTATTTGAATAGGCGACTGTGGACACGATGTGAAGTAGCCAATATGATGCGCACTTTGAGCGGATCCCCAAAGGCACCTCGAGCGATTTCAAACTCGAACGAACCAGATGCAAAAGCCCGCTCAAGCCGGCTCACGTTTTCGGAACAACCGGACCACGGCGTGAGCGGCGTGGCTATGCTCGAACACTTCGTAAAACTGTTGAGCCAAGTCGGCTCCGTTTGGAGCCCGATCAAACAGTCGGTGCGGTTCCCCCTGTACCCTGGTTCTTGGCAGGCTAATCGGTCGCGACTCCGATCCGGGGCATTAGGCTTTGAAAACGCGGATCGCCGCGGAGTCCGTCCCACTTGGGGTCATTGACCAGCATCGGCATGAACGAGGATCTCACATCGCGGGCTTTTTCGAGCCAACCCAAAGCTTTCTCCTTCTCGTCGAGACCCAGCGAGATAACAGCTCGAAGAAACGGATCAACGAATAAGTCTTTTGATTGTTCGTCGAGTATCGCAATCCCCTCTTCCGCCTTTTCACGATTTCCCATCTTCGCAAACGAGTAAGACATTTCCGCAACGGCGACGGGAGGGAGCATCGGCATGAACGTCTTCGCTTTTTCTAACTCGTCGATGGCTTCCTGATATAGCTGTTGATGATTCAGCGTGCGGGCAAGTCCGTAAACGGCCATAAAATTACCCTGCCCCAACAGGAGTGCGTCACGGTATTCCTTCGTCGATTGTTCATACCGGCGAGCAAAGTACGAATTGCAGCCGAGCTCCGTCATGAGAGCGGTCGAGATCGGGTCGTCGTCGAGAGCTCTACGCAGCGTATCATCGACGTCATCGGCTCGCCCTGTGACCTGAAGCACGTGGGCCGTGCAACTGAACGTCTCCATCGATTTTAAATTTACGACGTTCCCGTTGGCCAATTCTTCTTTCGCTTTGTTCTGGTCCCAATCGTACATAAGAGCGACAAGACCGAGGATGATATGCGGGTCCGAAAGTGTGTTATCCAGTTCGAGCGCCTTTTCCGCATAGGCCCGTGCCTTCGGCATGGCGTCGCGAGGCGGGACAAAAAATATCCCGAGATTTACCCACCTCATTCCCATTTCCGAATAGGCGATCGCGAAACGCGGATCCTTATCCACCGCCTGGCCCAAAAGCTCGATTGATCGGGTCAACCCGTCGGGTGTCTGACGCTGGCCAAAAGATCGCGCTTTTAGGTAGAGCTGATATGCTTCGGGCTCGTCCGTCGGATGCTCGGATAGAATCCGTTTATCCGCATCGGTGAGATTAACGCGGAGACTCTTTGCGACGGCTTGCGAGATCTCGTTCTGAGTCGCGATCACGTCGAGGGAATTTTTTACATACTGTTTTCCCCAGATCATCGAGCCGTCGTTCGGATCGATGAGATTTACGTTTATGATCAACTGGTTTTCAACCTCTTTGATGTCCCCAGTGACCAAAGCCTCGACGCGAAGTTCATCCGCAACTTTTTTTAAGTCTAATTCTTTGCCTTTGTAATTGAACACCGAATGGCCGGCGCTAACTTTTAAGGCGGAGAGTCTCGACAGTTGATTGATCACGCTGTCGGTGATCCCATCGACGAGATAATCGCGGCTGGCATCTTGCGTGGCGTTGACGAACGGCATTACCGCGATCGCTTTTCGCTGCGCGCCGGGCAGTGCAATTTGCTTATAGATCAAAAAGTATGATCCGGCCGCGACAAGAATGACGCCGATCGTCAAAATCGCCGCCATGCTTTTCCGGGAAGATCTCGGCGAACCAGTTGCAACCGGCGTCGGATCAAGGTCGGGATGGCGCCCCTCACCTGGAGCGACGTCAGCGACGAACCTATAGCCCTTAGTCGGGATCGTCTCGATAAACTTGTTTCCGTTTTTGTCTTGTCCGAGCGCCTTGCGCAGATCGTGGATCGTTCGCGAGAGATTTCCGTCCTCGACAAACGAGTCGGGCCAGACGGCCTGCATCAATTCCTCTTTCTCAACCAGGTGGCCGGCCCGTTCGACGAGATACACCAGTACGTCAAAAGATTTCGGTGTGAGTGCGATGGTTCTGTCAGCATCGAGGAGCCGGCGCTCCGACACGTTTAGATGAAAGGACTTAAACCGATAAGAGCGTTTCTCGCCGCCGTTCATTTTGGCCCCTGAGAAAAATTGAAGAAATTTCGAAGAATTATCCAAAGACATAAAGTCACCCCGAACGATAGTTTCCTTCTCGAAGTAGAAAATATCGTCGGTTGCTTATGATCGCGCGGTGAATCTCCGGAAAAGTTCACCCGCATTATATAGCAACCGGCGTCCCAATCAACCAAAAAGAAGAGGTAACCATGAAGAAACTAGTACTTACGCTTTTTATCGTTTTCGCGGCAGGAATATTGACTGCAAACGCGGCGGAAGACGTCGTGCTGCAATGGCAACGCGTTCTCGGGCAGACCATCGAAACACCCGGTCAGCAACCTGGAACCATCCACCCGATGCGGAGTTTTGCAATGATGAATCTTGCGATTTTCGACGCGATCAACTCGATCGACGGACGTTACCATCCGTACCTTACAGACGTTCCCGGTTCGAAGAATGCGTCCATCAATGCGGCTGCGGCGCGCGCAGCTCACGATGTTCTGGCCGGATTGTATCCGACACGGGTCGATATTTTTGACGCCGAACTTGCCGCTTCCCTTGAAGGAATTCCATCGAATCGGGCCCGCCAGGGCCAACGCGTAGGCGGCATCGTCGCCCAACGCATGCTCGCAAGTCGCGACGGCGACGGATGGGAAGCTCCCTGGACGCCCTATCAATTAGACTTTACTCCGGGCAACTGGCAGGGGCCGACGCCATTTCCGGGCTTCGCGGTTTTCACCAATTATCCCGGCGTCACTCCGTTCGCTTTGACCAGCAACACTCAGTTTTTGCCACCGACGCCGCCGGCCTTATCGAGCACCGCATACGCCGCCAGCCTTAACGAAGTGGAAGAGCTTGGCTCGGCGACAAGTGCAACCCGCACGGCCGATCAAACCTTGACCGCTTTTCTATGGGCGATCCCGCCAGTGAGCGATGGAAAGATGTTCGGCGTGGTCGCATCGACGTCCGTGCAGCAAGATTTGACGACACTCGAACGCGCACGGCTATTTGCGCTTGTTTGCATATCGTTCCATGACGCTCTTCAAACAACGCTAACGAGTCAATACACGTATGGCCGATGGCGTCCGGTGACCGCCATCCAACGTGCGGATGAAGACGGAAACGTCGATACAGTTGCTGATCCGTTATGGGAATCACTACTGGGTCCGGCAGGAACTCCGCCGCATCCGTCCTATGCGTCGAATGCATCGTCAGTAAGCGCATCGGTCGCAAAAACTCTGGAGCTCGTTTACGGAAACGACAATATACCGTTTCAGATCGATCACGGGTCCGGCGGGGTTCGAAATTACGCGAGCTTCTCGGCATTGACAAACGAGATCGCGCGCAGTCGCGTCTATGGAGGCGTGCATTTTTCTTTCGACACGGCTGCCGGGCAACAAGCGGGCCGTGATGTCGCGTCGTACGCTTTTTCAAACTACATGACGCTACGTTGATTATCGGAATAGGTACATTTGCTCCGCGAACTGTCGGGGCAACCCGGCTCCATAAATATTTGTAGCTTCGGGAACTTCATTTGAATCGAGCTTCGGGAGGCGGCATAGGTCGTGCCGCCCCTCCGGAGCTTGATCTTTTTTGTGCTCGGCGTTCTACCAATATTTGGCTCCTGGCGAAGCATGATGGAACTAGCGATTACTGAGTTCTTCGAAGATGCAGAAGCCCGCGCGTAAACAAGGACTATATGCTCAACATTGAATGTATCGCCCTTTCTTACGCGCAGGCTTTTGCACTTTGCCTCTCCGTTCCCTTCTCTACGTTTCGTAAGCGATTGAAGCGGGATCACGTTTTTCGGATCTAGTTAGACCACTCCGTTAACGGCGTGGCAGCTCGGCTCCTGGCGGAGTCATTTCGATTTTGGATTTCCGATTTCGGATTTGGGATTCGGGCTCAAGTGGTTCGAAGCCAATCGGATTCGGTGATCACACTTCTCCTACTGCGGAGCATTGTGTTTTAATCATCGCGATGTCGATCGACGAACTAATATATCGAAACGCCGATGTATCGGATGCCGAGGCTCTGGTGATACTGATCAATCGTGCGTTCATCGTCGAGCAGCCATTCTTTACCACCGAACGGATCGATCTCGCGGAGACGCTTGAGCATTTCACAAAGGGCACATTCATTCTCGCCGAGGATGGGACTACGATGGCGGGATGCAACTACGTCGAGCTACGGGCCGAGTCGGGTTACTTCGGTTTGTTGTCGATCGATCCGGATTATCAGGGCCGCGGCCTTGGGAGAATTTTGATCGAACAGGCCGAGAACATTTGCCGCGACGCCGGATGTTCGCGAATGCAGATCCGCGTGCTGAATCATCGCACCGAGCTTCCGCCATTCTATGAGAAGCTCGGGTACGCAACGGCGGGTACGGAGGAAGTCAAGCAGGT
>JANMUW010000262.1:0-3560 GCA_031392105.1 Acidobacteriota bacterium
GCCGTCGTGATGATCGAAATGTTCATTCCGCGCGTCTTGTCGACCTTGTTAAAGTCGATCTCCGGGAAAATCAACTGCTCGCGAATACCGAGCGTATAATTTCCGCGGCCGTCAAAAGCCTTACCCGAAATTCCGCGAAAGTCTCGAACGCGGGGCAGCGCGACCGAGATAAGCCGATCGAGAAACTCGTACATGCGGTCCCCGCGAAGAGTGACCATCGTTCCGATCGACATCCCCTGTCGCAGCTTGAACGCCGCGATAGATTTCTTCGCTTTCGTGATGACTGGCTTCTGCCCGGTGATCGCTTTCAATTCGTCGGCTGCGACGTCTAGGATCTTGGCGTTCGAACTCGCTTCGCCGAGGCCCATGTTGATAACGACCTTCTCAACACGCGGTATCGCCATCGGATTCTTGATGTCGAATTCCTTCGCGAGCGAGCCGGCGATCTCATTCTTATACTTGTCTTTTAATCTTGCCATCTCTTTAAGTTCCTGGTTCCGGGTTTCTAGTTTCGAGTTCCCAGTCCGTGACGAACCAGAAACGTGGAACTAGAAACTAGAAACTTATTCTTCCGTCTTTTCTTCCTTGTCTTTCTTCGGCTCTTTCTTGCCAAAGACGTTCGCGATCGGGATCTCCTTTCCGCTTTTCGCGATGCGAATTTTCTTTCCGTCGCGGATCTCGATCTTCACTTTTGTCGGTTTTCCGGTATCAGGATCAACGAGAGCGACGTTCGAAACATCTACCCATGCTTCCTGCTCTTTGATCCCGCCTTCGCGGTTGAGCTGCGGAACGGGCTTTTGATGCCGCTTCATGAGCATCGCACCTTCGATCTTGACCTTGCCATTACGAGCATCGACCTCGATCACCTTGCCGCGATACGGCGTACGTTTTCCAGCACTGTCATAACGCGCATATTCCCTACCGGCTATAAACACCACCTGGTCGCCGCGTTTGATCTTGCTACTTACTGTGCCTGTCTTAATCGTTTTCATTTCCTTCGTGAACTCCCCTCCTTACAAAGGAGGGGTGGCAGCCGTTTCGGCTGACGGGATGGTTCTCTCACCCACGATTCTCAACCAATCTAAATAACCTCAGGTGCCAGTGACACGATCTTCATGAAATTCTTTTCACGCAGCTCGCGGGCTACCGGTCCAAAGACGCGTGTGCCAACCGGCGTTCCGTCGTCTTTAATGAGTACGGCGGCATTCTCGTCGAATCGAATGTACGTTCCGTCCTTCCGCCGAATTTCCTTTCGCGTACGAACGATCACAGCGTTATAGACCTTGCCCTTCTTCGTGGTCCCGTCCGGCGACGCTTCTTTGACCGTGACCTTGATCTTGTCGCCGAGTCGTGCGATCTTGCTCGTCGAACCGCCGATCGGCATGATCATCACAACACGCTTCGCACCCGAATTATCTGCGACCGCTAACGAGGTCTGCATCTGAATCATATAATTACCTCAAATTGCGATTTTCGATTTTCGATTTGCGATCTCGTGAACCCGACAATCGCAAATCGTCAATCGCAAATCGAAAATTACAACTCTGCCTTCTGAATGATCTCCACGACACGCCAACGCTTTCTTGCCGACAATGGGCGGGTCTCAACGATCCTTACCTTGTCGCCGATCTTCGCACCCTTATCGTCATGGGCCATAAATTTCTTACGCTTACGAACGTACTTACGATAGATCGGATGCTTGACCAAACGGTCGACGCGAACCACAACCGTCAAAGTCATTTTGTCCGATGTCACGACGCCGATCTTTTCAGCTCGCTTACCTTTCTTGACGGGCTCGTCCGACGAGTCGCTTACTGCTTCCGTCGTCGCGACTTTCGCCGCCTTTGCCGGAGCTTTCTTCGGAGTCTCTTCAGTCGCTTCAGCCTTCACTTCGACCGCTTCGGTTTCCGGTGCAGCACCTTCGACGGTATTTTCCGTTTCGTCAGTCTTTTTCTTTGTAGCCATTTCGTTTAGTTAGCCTTCTCTGTTTTCGCCTTCTCGCCGATCAGCGTATGAACCCGCGCGAGCGTCCTTCTCTCACGGCGAATGTCCTTGATAGTGTCGCCGACACCGAGTGTCTTCCGAAATTTCAAACGGAAAAGCGATTCCTTTAATGCGTCTGCCTGATCGTTTAGTTCCTGAACACTCATGTCTCGAAGCTGGTCGATCTGTTCCTTTCGCTTCATAAAATTAAACTACGCCTCCCTCAAGGTCCGCACGTGAAACGAATTTCGTCTTGAGCGGCAATTTCTGAGCAGCAAGTTGAAACGCCTCTCGCGCCAATGCCTCATCAACTCCCTGAATCTCGTAAAGGATACGACCGGGTTTTACAACTGCGACCCAGTGATCCGGAGCTCCTTTCCCGGAGCCCATACGCGTTTCCGCCGGCTTCTTCGTGATCGGCTTGTCGGGGAACATCCTGATCCAGATCTTGCCGCCGCGTTTGACGTGACGCGTCATCGCGATACGTGCCGCTTCGATCTGACGATCCGTGATCCAACCCGCTTCCAATGTCTTCAGTCCGTAGTCACCAAAGTCCAGATTCTCGCCGCGCGTTGCTTTCCCGCGCATGCGGCCCTTCATGACTCTTCGGTGCTTGACCTTTTTCGGCATCAACATAGTTCAAAACCTCTGATTTTCGATCTTCGAATTGCGATTTTCGATCTTGCGCTTCCAGCGATCGCAAATCGCAAATCGGCAATCGCAAATAACTATCGTCCCCTGTCGTCCCGTCTCGGACGGCGAGCTCCACGCTCGACCTTAACTTCGTTCATCGGATCCGTCGTCGTGCCGCGTGCCATCGAAGCATTCGGATCGAGGATCTCGCCGCGATAGATCCAAACTTTCACACCTATAATGCCGAATGTCGTCAACGCTTCTGCAAAGCCATAGTCGATGTCAGCACGCAGCGTGTGCAGCGGCAGACGGCCCTGGAGCGACCATTCCGTACGCGCGATCTCGGCTCCATTAAGGCGTCCGGCGATCATGACCTTGATCCCCTGTGCTCCGAAACGCTGCGATTCTTCCATCGTCTTCTTCATCGCACGGCGGAACGCGATCCGCTTCTCGAGCTGCTGTGCGATCTTCTCAGCCTGCAGCTGTGCGTTGAGTTCCGGGTGACGGATCTCCTGGATGGAGATCAGCACTTCACGACCGGTCTTTCGCGAAAGATCTTCGCGAAGCTTCTCGATCTCGGAACCCTTTCGGCCAATGATGATGCCGGGACGCGACGTGTAGATGATAATTTTCAGGCGAGAAGCCGCACGCTCGATGTCGATGTGCGATACGCCGCCGCCGCTAAAGCGTCGCTTTAGGTCGCGCTTGAGCCTAAGGTCCTCGGCAAGAAACTTAGCGAAATCGTGCTTGGTAAACCAATGCGAGTGCCAGTCCTTGTTGTACCCGACTCTAAATCCGTATGGATGAACTTTCTGTCCCATATATTCCAATTTGGATTTTGGATTTTGGATTTTGGATTTCACTCCGCATTCCGAATTCCTCGATCCACATTCCTTCTACTGCCGTTCCAGTTCCTCGTTCGTATCCTGCATCTTTTCGTCAGC
>JANMUW010000284.1:0-2797 GCA_031392105.1 Acidobacteriota bacterium
CGCACCGCGCCAGGTGGGCGTCTATCGGGGATATAACGAGTCGCTTGCTCATCGGATCGAGGCCGGTGCGGACATGTTCATGATGCCCTCGAAATTCGAGCCGTGCGGTTTGAATCAGATGTACTCACTCCGGTACGGTACCGTCCCGATCGTGCGTGCAGTCGGTGGCCTGGATGACACTGTGCAGAACTTCGACGCTGTTAATCGTACCGGCAACGGTTTCAAGTTCGGTCCAAACCGAGCAGACAAGTTTCTCGAGAAGATCTATGAGGCGCTGTTTGCATACGCGGATCCCCATACGTGGCGGACGATCCAGCGAAATGGGATGAGTGTCGATAACTCGTGGGAGAATGCGGCGAGAAAATACGTCGAGCTTTACGAATGGACGAGGAGCTGAAAACTGAATTTCGACTCGACGACGAGATCGTTTTGAGAGCGTGGCGTGAAGATGACGTAGATGCCGCGCTCGAGATCGTCCTCCGCAACCGCGAGCATCTGCAAACCTATATGCAGTGGGCGACACCTGATTACTCGATCGAGTCCGCAAAGAAGTTCATCGCCGACGGCATCGCTCATCGGCTTGAGAGAAAGACGCTCGGGCTCGCGGTTCTTCGGGGAGATCGATTGATCGGTTCGATTGGATTTAACCGTCTCGATTGGGCTGCCCATGTGTGCGAGATAGGTTATTGGATCGACCTTGGTGAGGAAGGAAAGGGAATCATTACGCGGGCATGTCGCACGATGATCGCTTATGCGTTCGATCGGCTAGAGATGAACCGTGTCGAGATCCGTTGTTCGACCGAGAATGCTCGGAGCGCGGCCGTTCCCGAACGTCTCGGTTTTACAAAAGAAGGTGTCCTCCGACAGGCCGAAATGCTAAGCGGACGAGCCCATGATTTTTGCATCTACGGCCTTCTCGCCGAAGACCCCCGCCCCGATTGATAATTGACAGTTGATAATTGATAATTGGTTCTTCCGGGGAGATATCTTAGATTGCCTTTTGGTTTGCAATGGATAACTCCCAAAAAAATGTCCTGAGGGACAAGTCATATGCTTTCTCGATCCGAGCAATTAATCTCTATAAACACCTCACGAAACGGAAAGCGGAATACGTACTTTCGAAACAGGTTCTGCGCTCTGGAACTTCAATTGGAGCAAACGTCGCCGAGGCTAATCAGGCGCAGTCTCGCGCGGACTTCATTAGCAAGCTCTCGATCGCGCTAAAAGAAGCCGTCGAGACCGAATACTGGTTAAATCTGCTTCGCGATTCGACCTATATTTCAGAGCATGGAGCGGAATCAGTACTGCGTGACTGTAGGGAGCTCTTAAGATTGCTTACCGCGATCATTAAGACCTCCAAGAATAGAAACAAGTAACTGTCAATTATCAATTATCAACTGTCAATTACATGATCATAGTTATAATCGGCGCCCAGTGGGGCGACGAAGGAAAAGGAAAAGTTGTCGATCTGCTCGCGGACCGTTTTGACGTCGTCGCCCGTTACCAGGGCGGACATAACGCCGGGCATAGCGTCTATGTCGGCGACAAAGCATTCGTGCTGCGTCTGCTGCCGTCGGGCATCATTCACGAAGAATCGACGTGCGTTCTCGGAAACGGGATGGTCATCGATCCGAAGGCGTTCTTCGAAGAGATCGATCAAATGACGGCCCAGGGAATTTCCGTTACCCCGGAGCGGCTAAAAGTTTCTTCGCGTGCGCATTTGATAATGCCGTATCACCGGGCACTCGATCACACGTCGGAAGAACGGCTCGGAAACGAGAAGATCGGCACGACGCTTCGTGGTATCGGCCCGGCTTATGAAGACAAGGCCGGACGTCGTGGGATCCGAGTTGCCGATTCGATGTCGCCCGAGCTCTTGAAGCTTCGCATCGAACGCAATCTCGAAGAAGCAAATCGAATCATCGTTCTCTTCGGCCAGCAACCGCTGCGCGCGGACGATATTTTCGAAGAGGTCGCGCCGCTTATTGAAAGGCTGCGCCCGTTCGTTTGCGAAACATCACACTTCTTGGCCGAAGCTCGAAAGCAGAAAAAGAGAATACTTCTTGAAGGCGCACAGGCGACGCTGCTTGATGTAGATCACGGTACATATCCATACGTCACGTCGTCGAACCCGACGGCTGGCGGCGCATCGGTAGGTGCTGGTATTCCGCCGCATCATATAACGGGCGTGCTCGGCATCGTTCGAACATATGCAACCCGTGTCGGTGAAGGACCGTTCCCAACCGAGATGCTGGACGAAGAAGAGGACATGGCGAATCTTATCCGCAAGCGCGGAAACGAATATGGCTCGGTTACCAAGCGTCCGCGACGCTGCGGATGGTTCGACGCGGTCGCGACGCGTTATGCGGCTGAGCTCAACGGCTTCGATTCGCTCGCGTTGACGAAACTCGATGTGCTCGACGCTCTCGAAGAGGTCAAGGTTTGCATCGGATACGAGATCGACGGTAAACGCGTCGACACGTTTCCGGCGGTGTCGCACGATCTAAGGCAGATCAAACCGGTTTACGAAACGCTCCCAGGTTGGCAAAGCGAAACGCTCGGCACGACTGAATTTGCGAAATTACCCGACAACGCGCGAAAGTACGTCGAGTTTCTGTCGGCGCAGATCGGAGTCGAGATAGGTCTGATCTCAACAGGCCCCGAACGCGATCAAACTATTATCCTGAAAGATTCCGTGATGGAGAGCTGGTTTAATTAGTTCTAAGTGGAAAGTGGAAAGTGGAAAGGGTAAGTGATCGCAAACTTGCCAAGCTCCTCGGTTCGACTTACCACTTAC
>JANMUW010000354.1:0-3200 GCA_031392105.1 Acidobacteriota bacterium
GATGATAGTCATAAGAAACTTTCGGTCCATTTCGTCGAGGCCGTAAGTATCGACCTCCATGCGGTTGAGGGCGTCACTCGCGACATCAGCGGTGATCCGTCCGTCGTGGTCGACTTCCGCATAATCGCGAACCCGACGCAAAAGTCGGTTGGCGATTCGGGGAGTTCCGCGCGAGCGTCGGGCTATCTCGCTTGAGCCGGTCGTATCGATCTCGACGTTCAGGATCCCGGCCGACCGTTCGACGATCTGCTGCAATTCATCGAGGCCATAAAAGTCGAGATGAAAAATTATCCCGAATCGTCCGCGAAGGGGTGCGGTGATGAGGCCCGGTCGCGTGGTCGCGCCCACCAGTGTGAACTTAGGCAACTCGAGTTTTATCGAACGGGCGGCTGTGCCTTGTCCAATCATAAGATCGAGGCTGTAATCCTCCATCGCGGGGTATAGGATCTCTTCGATCGCGGGGTTCAGCCGATGGATCTCGTCGATGAAAAGAACATCGCCTTCTTCGAGATTTGTGAGGATCGCGGCGAGGTCGCCGGCTTTTTCGATGATCGGGCCGGCGGTCGATTTGAGCGTCGAGCCCATCTCGTTCGCGACTATGGTCGATAGCGTCGTCTTCCCAACGCCCGGCGGTCCGGTGAGCAGGATGTGATCGAGAGCTTCACGACGCCTGAGAGCCGCGGTCATAAAAACGCGCAGATTATCCTTAACCTTTTTCTGGCCGATGTACTCGGCGAGAGCCGTCGGGCGCAGAGTCAACTCGAGGCGGGATTCCTCGGGGCTCAGGTTTTCATCTCGAATGCTAACAGTTCCAGTATCCGACATATGGATCTATTTCTCTGCGAACTCTGCGTGCTCTGCGTGAAACCGATTTCTCACGCAGAGCACGCAGAGAAGACCTAAAACAGCAGTCCTTTATTGTACAAGGCAAGTATGTCCATCGAAAACGCGACCGTGCAATGGAGCAGCAGTCCCATCCAGATATTCCCATTACGATAGCTCAACCAGCCCAGGAATATTCCCGCACCGATCGCCGCGATTGTTTCGGCCGGCGGCTTCCCGAAATGGATCATGCAGTAAGGCACCGTCATGACGAAGATCGAATAGATCCCGAGCGCCGGTTTCAAGCTGTGAACAAGAAATCCTCGAAAGAAGAACTCGAGCCCGAAGAACTGAAGAAAGTAGATCAGCTCCCAGATTAGCAGCGTTGTTCCAATATATGGTTCGCCGTCGTAGATCTTCAAAAACGGGTACTTCGCGCCAAAACTGCCCGTGAGCGACATCAGGTACACCAATGGCAGCATGATTGCGAGGGCGGTGGCGAAAAGTTTGGCGAACCCGGGTTCGATCCGGAAATTCAAGCCGTAGTCCGAAAGGCGTTCGCGGTAAAGATACCTGATGCAAATAGCCGGAACTGCGAAATAAAAGACTATTGATACGACGCCCCACCATCCGAGCGCCGGGAGATTGTTCGAAGGGGAGTGCGCGATAAACTCCCCGAAACTTTCGAAGCGGGTCCCGTCCAGAAAAGCGGCAACGCTATCCTGGTTCTTCAAATAGAAAATGCCGGTCAGTCCGACTGCGGCGTAAATGAGCGCGAATACGGCCTTGCAATCCAGAAGCGAAAAGTCTGTTGTGATCCGGTCGATGAGGTCGCGCATTTTGGACAGGCTCTCCTCCTTACTAAAGGAGGGGTACGGCTTAAGCCGCGGGTCGGTTCTTTACGTTGAAAAAAAGGTGTCAGGTAAAAGAACCACCCCGTCAGCCGAAGCGGCTGCCTCCCCTCCTTTGTAAGGAGGGGAGTTTTTCTTGCTACTTCGCCAACTTCTGAAGCGCTCCCCGCAAGAGCTTCTGCACATTCATTTCGGTCCCTTCTTTCGCAGCGTCCTGCAAAGCTTTCTCGGCTGCGTTTCGTTGGTAGCCGAGGTTTACGAGGGCCGACAATGCGTCATCGAAAATAGATTCAGGCCGGCCGTCCGCTCCCGACGAGGCTGACGAGGTCGCAGTCGCACTTGCTGAAAGCTCCCCGATCTTGTCTCGAAGCTCGATCACCATTCGTTCAGCTGTTTTCTTGCCGACGCCGGGGATCGATGTCAGCCGCACGAGGTTATTCGTCCTGATCGCCGTGACGATCTCATCGGCGCTCATGCCCGAGAGCATCGTGATCCCGGATTTTGCTCCGATTCCCTGCACCGATATGAGTTTCAGGTAAAGCTCGCGCTCGCGTGCCGTCTTGAAGCCAAACAACTGCAGAGCGTCCTCGCGAACGTACGTGAAGATCCGCAGGCTGACATCCGAGCCGATATCGCCCAGTTCGTAAAAGGTCGACAACGGAATCGTCACTTCGTATCCGACCCCGGAGACGTCGACAATTACCGTATTCGCTTCTTTCTCTAAAATTTTTCCGGATAGAAAACCGATCATGGATTACTTGCAACAAAGAATATGAGATAAGCGTGTTAAAGGCAAAAAGTAGGGGCTGACGGTCATCCGTGCACAAACTTGGAGGCGTCACCCTTCTTTTAGAAGAATTGTTCTCAAAAAACTTTTCGTACGACTGCAAAAGAGTTAAGATGAAAGCCACGGTGACAAGTGAAACCAAAATTTGAAAGTCGCCGTAATTGATATCGGAAGTTTTCAAGAGGTGAAGTATATGTGTTACACCGGAGTCATTAAGCGGATAATTCCTTTTGCATTGACGTTTGCCCTGGGGCTTTTCATCGCAAGCTTCTTTGTTCCGATCGCGTTCCCGAGCTCGAGTTGGCGTAGCAGTCGACGTGCAAATCGGTTTCATGAGATGCAGCGACTCCGCCTTGAAAATGACGACCTCCGTGAAAAGAATCGCCTCTTACGAAGCCAGAACGACGAGCTGAGAAGAAGTATCGGTGATTCGGATGCTGAATTTGTAATTCCGGACGCGGCCCCGCCGGTGGATTTTGAATTCGATGCACATCATCCTCCCCAGCCACCGAAGAAACCGAATCAACCGCGCCACCGTTTTGGCATCGCTCAGTAGCGGGACGTAATCATTAGGGCCACAGATTAATACACGGCGTGTTGTGTGTTAATCTGTGGTTCTTGTTTTAGGCGGTTATGATTCGTCAACTACGAATTTCAAATCTGCTGGTTTCCCTCGTGGCATTTGCCGCGGGCATTGGGTTCGCTAGCCTGCTTTCACCGGCGCTGTCCGCCGCGCCAAC
>JANMUW010000404.1:0-10535 GCA_031392105.1 Acidobacteriota bacterium
GACTCGGTGTATTTCTTGACCGATTCAACTAATTCCAACGGGACCGCGGGTAGATTTTGGATGACGAGATTACTGCCTGGTTCAAGAACACGGCTTTTAACATAACCCGCAACCTCGGCTTTCTTTTCGGGCGCCGTAGTAACCTGGGCAAAACTGAAAATGGGTACACCGAAAACAAATAGGAGAGTGTACAGAAACGTAAATCTTTTCATGGCGAAACCTCCAATATTTCTAGGCTGAACTGTTCGGAATGAGCTTAATATACATCCATTAGCCGGTTACCACAACCGGTTCGATCCGGCGAATAACCCTGCAGAAAGTGGCAAATATGATGGGTACAACGAATTCAATCCGACGAAAGTTTCCGAGTTGGGCACTTTGTCTCTAACGGTTGCTGCAGGCGTCGTGTTTTCCGGAGTGATGGCAGATGCTTATTCTAATTGCGGTCTGCGGAAATTGAAGTTTTACAAACTCGGATTCGAAGGAACCACCACCTCGACCTTTGACTCGGTGCCGGTCGCGCGGTTAAATCGTGTTGGTTACGAAAGAACAAACAAGGGAGGAAAAGATGCAAAGTACTGCAACAAAAGCAATCACTGTACTCGGTGCCGAATGGATCAGGGAACTGGATGGCGAAGTGAGATCAACCCGCGAATGTCTAAAGGAAGTCCCAATGGACAAACCAGATTGGAAGCCGCACGAGAAGTCGATGGAGCTGGGTTACCTCGCAGTTCTCATCGCGGACATTCCGAGATGGATCCAATATATTATCGAAAAATCTGAGATCGATTTTGAAACCTACGAACAGTTCAAAGGAAAAACCGCGGACGAGCTTGTCGCGCATTTTGACAAGAGCGTCGAAGGTGCGAAGAAAGCTCTCGCGTCCGTAACCGACGACGGGCTCAGGGAGATGTTTTACCTCAAGCGTGGAGAGAAAGAGCTTCTCAAATCTCCGAAAGATGAGAGCATCAGCCAGGCGATCAACCATCTCGTGCATCATCGCGGCCAACTGACTGTCTATCTTCGAATGAACGATCTAAAGATACCGTCGATCTACGGACCGTCGGCCGATACCGGTGGATTTTAGCCATCAAATGGACAGGGGGTTTCTCTTCATTCTTGGAAGTGCGAGGTACGACGGTAACACGGAGCACCTCGCACGCCATGCGGCACGATCGCTACCGTCTGACGTTACCCAAAACTGGCTCCACTTGCTCGATCACAACCTCCCACTATTCGAGGATATTCGCCATCACGAAACGAGAAAGTATGCGATAGGATCCGATAGCGAACGAACTCTGTTGGATGCGACTCTTGCGGCGACCGACATCGTCATTGCGTCGCCGGTCTACTGGTACAGCATCTCTGCTTCGACAAAACTCTATCTCGATCACTGGTCGGCCTGGATGCGTCTTGAAGGCGTCGATTTCAAGGCCCGCATGGCATCGAAGACACTGTGGGCGATCTCGTCTCTTAGCGATGAAGATTGGGGCGGTGCCCAGCCGCTTATCGATACTCTGCGGCTGTCAGCCGATTACATGAAAATGAATTGGGGCGGCGTGCTTCTCGGTTATGGAAATCGTCCGCGAGATGTACTACTCAATCCTCCGTCGATTGAGCGAGCCGAGAAGTTCTTTGCCGATGTAAAAGGGTAGCCCCCCCGAGCACGCGCTTGACGACAGGTCTCTTTTTCGGGCAATGTGAGTTGTCCAAAAACACAGAAGCTAAAATTATGATCCGAAACATACTCGCAGTGATCGCCGGTCTAGTGGTCGGCTCAATTGTAAACATGGGGCTCATCGCCCTCGGTCACGTTATCATCGCTCCGCCGGCTGGCACAGACCTCTCTACACTGGAAGGTGTAAAGGCGGCAATGCCATTGTTCGGACCGGAGCAGTTTATCTTTCCGTTTCTGGCGCATGCAGGCGGAGCACTCGTCGGTGGGTTTGTTGCTGCGCTCATTTCGATCAACCACAAGCTGGCCGTCGGAATGGTCATCGGCGTGATCACGCTTATCGGTGGTATTGCTGCGGTGATTATGTTCCCGGCACCAGTCTGGTACGACGTTATCGATCTGCTGTTCGCTTACATACCCATGGCGTGGCTTGGCGCGAGGTTGGGTGGGGCTTCACGGTAACCCTCGAGAACAAATACGCCCACGAGCGGTCTTCCCGTCTCGATAAATGTTGATATTGTAGCTGCGGCGGTGCTACGATTTCTTGTGCACGGGGTCGCCGCGTCCTTTTGCTGACGATCCAGCTGACTCTGATTTTCCATCCTTCAGTTTTTCCTGAACTCCATGAAGACCATCATTCTCCTATTCTCAATTGCCCTCTTGCTCGCCTGCGGCGCGTCGTCAAAGTCGAAGAAGCTTCCGGCTTCACTGAGTCCCGAGCTCGAAAAAACGAGCAAGATGCTCGGCGTCGAAGTCCAGGCTCTTCCGAACGATCAAGGGCTGGATGAATTCGACGACATCGATCAGGGTGCGCCTGAATTTGAGAGCTCGCTCAAAGCTGGGGTAGTTAAGGAACAGGACTTTATGGAATCAATGATGTTCGAACGATCCAGTGTCTTCGCGACGGGGCCCGACGGAACGAAGTGGGAGGCTTACTGTGGCCAAGCAGGTGAGATTCCGACAGTCCCGGCCGAGATTGACTTTGGACAGAAGCAGTCCGACACCCCGCGAACCGTTGTACCTTTCAGAGGTTTTATTTCTACTCCTGAGAACACAAGGCAGGATTACGACACGCATCACGGTTACTCGTACAATCCTAAGGATGTGTTTATTGGCCGAAGGGAGGAAGGCCGCCTGTGGACATCACTCTTTTTTCGTGACGTCGGATCGCATACTACAGCTCCCCATTATTTCGCGATGGACGAGGCGGGGGACGCGCACCTTGCAGTCGCGGACGTGAACATTTCCGACGACAATAGCCTCGACCTTTACTTGATGAGCGGATCGCCCGAGCTTGAGAAGTGGGATTCCGCGTACTTGGTAGACCATCGGGCCTTCACGAGTGTTGCTCAAGTTTGGATCGGAGAATGGAAGAAAGATCTCCATCTTTTGTGGAGTTGGCACAGCGGGGAAAGAAAGACACCCGGCGCCGGACTCTTTTACGTCGAAAAAACTGGCTCGCGATTCGGTCGCAAGACTCGCCTTTACTCTGGCGAAGTTCTGGAATGGAGCTCTGCTGTTGATCCTCAGTCCGGTCTTATATTGGTCGTTTTTGCCGGCCACGACGGCATATATCTTGTCGCAAAAGAAGCTGGTGGAGAGTGGGCCAGACCAACACGAGTACAGGGAGTCAGGTGGGTAGAAGGAGGAAAGCTCCAATTAGCATCGGGGAGCTCCGCAAGTTTTGCTCTAACGGTCAATGATTTTGAGAGTTCAGCAACCTGGACGATCGTGCCGGAATAGTCATTTCGCACTTAAGCTGAAAAAGTTCTGCCGGCCCGACCGGACGGCGGAACTCTTTTCATGTTTTCACACAAATGACCTGGTTTAGCTCGGCGACGATCTCGCCGAGATCGTTCTGAGCACGCATCACCTCCTCGACGCTTCAGACTTCATACTGTAGTTAATGCGGGCGACAAGAGTCGGAAAGCCAGACCCTTTTCGCTCCTGGGCGGGCGCACTAAGCGACAACGTCGGTTTGAGCGGTACTCCTTTCGGCATTCGCCGATCAAAAATGGTTGCGGCGGGAGGATTCGAACCTCCGACCCAAGGTTTATGAGACCTTTGCTCTTTCCAACTGAGCTACACCGCCGGGAAGACAACATCCGTTTGTCGCTCGCGCATTCCGCCGCGAAATATTAGGCGACCGGATCTGGAATGCGCAGTTAAGTAATTGAAATTGAAAATTTGAAACTTGAAATATCTTCGAGGAAGGGACTCGTACCTATATCTAGAGTGGTGAACGGTGAATGGTGAATTATTAACGAAGAGTTCGAGGGCGAACATCTTCATTCACCATTCGCCACTCACCGTTCACCGTTAATTTACGGCTATTCAGTTTTCAAACATCAAAAGTAAAAGGAGCGGCTACTCATGGATCTCCGAATGATCCAGGCGTAACCGCTCCTAAAAACTTCTCGACGCTTTCGCGTTTTACTTTCGATGTTTCGGGAGCGGGAACGCCGCTCCCGCTGTGTTAAATATCTAGTTCAGAATCCATGCGATCCTGTTTCGGTTGATAATTCGCGCCTTCGGGCTGTAAACACACAACGGCATTCCAGCTTGTTCCGCGGTGCATCAGGGCGCCGGCGGAAAATTCGCTGAATGGTCTCGGTGTATGTATCGATCTTCGAATCACAAAAATTATCTCCAAAAAAATTTGCCGCACACTTCGCGGCAGGATGAGAGTTTTAACACGATGCAAAATTACTTGTCAAGTAATTTTCAAGAATCTATTTTGTGAACACGCGGCAATTTCAAAAATGCCGGTAGCCGAATGGCGGAAGAAGTCGCCGTCGTCCCTTGGTGACAAGTTCAACTCTTCCTGAGCTTTCCGTGATCTCACCGATGCGTGTGATGGGTGGTAATTCGGAGTGCGAAAAAAATTTTCTTTCGGAAGTAAAAAGTAACTCAAAATCTTCACCGCCGCCGAGTGCAAATTGAATTTGTTTATCCGTTTCCAACCCGGCCAGATTCTTATCGATAGGAATTTTATCCAACTCGATCAATGCTCCGACTCGGCTCGCCTCGCAGAGGTGATGAAGATCGGCCGCGAGCCCATCGCTGATATCGATCATCGAGCTCGCTCGTTGTCGCGCAGCGAGGTACTTTCCGGTTTCCAATCGCGGAGTCGGACGAAGCTGTCTTTCGATAAGGCGCCGTTTCCGCGTTCCCGCTTTCGACAGTCGCAAACCGGATTCGAGAAGAGGCAGTCCGCCAGCGGCTCCGCCAAGGTCTCCGGTCACGAATATCGAGTCTCCGGGTTTTGCCCCCGAACGTAAGATCGCCCGCCCTTTTGCTGTCTCACCCGCGACGAAAGAATCTATCACCAATCCGCCCGGCGCTTTGGAGATGTCTCCTCCGATCAGCTCAACGCCATATCGATCCGCGATTTGGAACCAGCCTGAGTAGAAATTGTCGATGAATGCTTGACGCTTCCATATCGAGGGCGGGACGGCGAGGGAAAGCATCGCCCATTTCGCGACTCCACCCATGGCTGCAATGTCCGAGAGTGAAACCGCGAGGGCTTTGTGCCCTAAGGATTCCGGGCTCGTCCACCCGACGCGGAAATCCACGTCCTCGACCAGCATGTCAGCGGTCACGATCAGGTCGGACTTCGAGTCCTTGGGCAGCACAGCGCAGTCATCTCCGACATGCCGCAAACCGTATTTCTTCTTAATGTTTCGGATGAACTCGAACTCGGTTCGCATAGAATCTTATTGACACAAATTTATTAAATTCATACAATAACGGCGATATAATTTACCGAAAACTTTAACACAGTACGACGCATAATGGGGCAGGCGGCTATAGTGATACCTGAGAAGATTTATTTTAAGATCGGCGAAGTTTGCGAGCTGGTCGGTGTGCAGGCGCACGTGCTCCGATATTGGGAAACTGAGTTTCCAATGCTCTCGCCGCAGAAGAACCGTTCGGGCCAGCGCAGCTATCGTCGTCGGGATGTCGAGATATCTCTTCGGATCAAGCAGCTCCTTTACGAGGAGATGTTTACGATCGCAGGAGCGAAGAAAAAATTACATGGCGAAATGCGGGAAACGACCCGGCTCAAGGTCGTTCATCCAGAGCCTCGTGTCGAAAACGAGCATTCGAACGCTAACGGCAACCAGAGTCTGTTTGATGAAGAGCTCGTGATCGACGAGCTGGAACCGATTGCGGCTCGAACTCAAGCTCAGGGACTGACTTCTGAACGTCGCGAGGCACTGAAGTCACTCGCGGACCAGCTGCTTGAGCTCCGGCAGATGCTTAGGACGAGCCACACTCGTGAATCCGAAGAGCGCCTTCGAAAATGATGTCGTTTGACAAAGCCTACCTCTGAAACTAATCTGAAAATCAAGGATTTCGGGACGTAGCGCAGTCTGGTAGCGCGTTCGCTTGGGGTGCGAGAGGTCGCAAGTTCAAATCTTGTCGTCCCGACCAAATAAGTAAAGTGGGGAAGAAGTTAAAAGGTGATCACAAATTCACCAATTCACTTCTTCCCCATTTTTACCTTTCGGCTATGGTTTTATTGTCAGGTAAATTGTTTGGCCGCGCCTCGAGATGAGCAAAAGCACGGGCTTGCCTGATCCGCTCTGAAGCGAGGACTGGACTGCTTCCAAACTGCTGACCGGCTGACGATTGATCTCCAGAATAATGTCACCCCGCGAGATACCCGCGTCGGCAGCTGATCCGTCCGAATCTACGGCCGTTACGATCATGCCTTCTGCTTCACCTTCAATACCGAACTGACGTGCGATCTGAGGTGTGACAGGTTGAAGGGTCAGACCGAGTTTGCCGGTATCGGACTGCTTCTCAGGACTTCCGTCACCGCCGTCTCCTTCATCGCTATCCTTATTTCCCGCAAGCTCGAATTCGTCCAACGTCGCGGTCAAGTCCTGAGGGCTTCCATCACGAAGTACGGTTACTCTTATCTCGGTCCCGGGCAATGTGCCGGCGACCTTGTTTCGGAGCACATTGAGGTCCTCGATCTTCTCACCGTTTATCGCCGTGATGACGTCGGTTCGCTTGAATCCGGCTTTCTCGGCCGCACTTCCTTTGCGGACATCGCTGACGAGGACTCCGCTCGTCTCCTTCAGTCCGAGAGCTTGAGCCGTGTCTTCGTTCAGATTTTGGATCCCGATACCGAGCATTCCGCGTCGCACACGTCCGTCGCGAAGCAACTGCTCCATCACCGACTTTGCCATGTTCGAAGGGATTGAAAAACCGATACCGATGTTGCCGCCCGACGGGCCGCCGGAAAGAATCTGTGAGTTAATGCCGATCAGCTCCCCCGTGAGATTAACAAGGGCTCCGCCGGAATTTCCGCGATTGATCGGTGCGTCCGTTTGAAGAAAGTCCTCGAAGCTGCCATCGCTCAAACCAGTTCGCCGGCCCTTCGCGGAGATAATGCCCGCCGTTACGGTCTGTCCGATGCCGAGAGGATTTCCGATCGCCAGTACGATATCGCCGACCCTAACCGTGTCTGAATTACCGAGATTCAAGAATGGCATATTTTGCGCTTCGATCTTTAGGACGGCGAGGTCGCTCGGCTTGTCCGCGCCGACGAGTTTGGCTTCGAATGTTTTATTGTCGCTAAGAAATACAGTAATTTTCTCGGCGCCGTCGATGACGTGAGCATTGGTTAGGATGGTGCCGTCTGCGCTCACGATCACACCCGAGCCGAGCCCGCGCTCAAGTCTCGGCCGCGGATTCTGTCTCGGCGTGGGAAGCTGTTTGAAAGGCTCTTCATCGCCAAAAGGGTTGAACTGCGGCGGTTGCTGTTGCTCGGCTCGGCGGGATTTGGATTCTGCCTCAATGCGAACAACCGCAGGCGAGGTTTTCTCGACTACATCGGCGTAAGACGTTCTAACCCCGTCAACCACCAACGGAGCTGGTGGAGCAGACGGTTCGGTCGGAGCCGGAAGCTCGTTTCCGCCAAACAGACCGGTTCTGCAGCCGCCGGTAACGGCGGTCGCTACGAGTAATGCGGCCAAAAGAATTTCCTTTCTGAACATTTAGTACTTCTCCAAAAGACCTTGTTTTATTCGATTCTAACGTATGCAAATTGTCTTGCAAGTGCGTGGATAGAATACGAGGCAGCCGTCCAAATGGTTCCAAAAAGTGCCGTCGCCTATGCAACCGGTATCTTCGGGCTCTCGTCGTTGAAGATATACGCAAGCGATTTGTAGACAAGCTTTGAACAGAGAAAGGCTGGAGCATCGGAGTTGTCGGTCTTGGAAAACTCCACAAGATCCATTCCGATGACGCGGCGTTTTTTTGCGAGTGTGCGGATGAGAGCAAGCGTCTCGTACCAGCCGAGGCCTCCTGGTTCAGGCGTGCCGGTCGTTGGGACAAGGCTAGGATCGAGACCGTCGATGTCTATGGTCAGGTAAACGTTTTCGGTGAGGGAATCTACAGCGTCGTCGATCCAGTCGGTCTTTCCGACGATGTCCTTCGCCCAGAAGATCTTTGTCGGAAGCCCGCTATTGATAGACCGAGCTTCATCTGCCGAGATGGAGCGAATTCCGACCTGAACAGACGGAATACGCAGGTCTTTCACGACCCGCGCCATGATGGAAGCATGCGAATGCGGCGTTCCATCATAAGTGTCACGCAAATCCGCGTGGGCGTCGATCTGAAGGACGCTCATGTCGTGAAATTTCTCGGCGTGGGCCTTTATGACCGGAGCCGACACCGAATGCTCGCCGCCGAGCATGCATATGAACTTGTCGGATCCAAGCAACTCTCGGGTCCGATCGTAGAGCGAATTCATCATCGCTTCCGGAGTCGGGCGCGGCGCGAATTCCTCCAGCGTGTGAATGCCCAGCTTGTAAACTTCGGATCCGGTTTCTTCTTCGTAGAGCTCCATGTTGCGGGACGCATCGACGATAGCCATCGCCCCACCGCCCGTGCCTGTGCCAAACGACACGGTGCCCTCGTAGGAGATCGGCCAGACCAGAATTCGCGCCGGATCGAACGAAGAATACTTATCCTCTTCGATCCCGCCGAAGTTCATAGGAAGTGTTGCGGATTCGCTCATAAGATTTTCAATTTGCGATTCTCGATTTGCGATCGAGAGTACGGAAAGATCGCAAATCGAAAATTGAAAATCGCAAATTCTTAAGGAACGTCGATCGTCATGTCCTTGCCCGCGAAACTAAAGTTCGGACGTTTCCGTCCCTTCATGAACTTTGCGGCGGTTTGCGAAAGAGCAGTGATGATCATCGGAAGGGCGATGGACGGATCGCTCGGCACGTAGGCCGTTGTCGCCCCACGTAAAAGTTTTCCGAAAACTGCAGTGTGGTTGCCGGCGTAGGAGGGCGTTCGAATTTCAAGCGGAACCGAATCGGTCGTAATGTTGACGGCGTACTTGTGTCCGCGTGCGGCGTTGCGGAGCATATACGAGGAGATCTCGGCCATGTGCAACATATTCTGGCTACACGAGCTGCCGAGCGTGATCACGCCAGAGTTTCTAGTCTTTTGCGCGATCTGCATCATCTCCATCGTGTCCGCAGTCGTATCGAACGTGAATTGCGTCTTCTTTTCAAAACGCGCGCGGGCGATCCCGACCGACAATTCCGTACTAAGCAGATCCGGACAAAAAACCGGAATGCGTGCCTTGAATGATGACGTCATGATTCCGTCCTCATGCGCGATCTCGGCAAGCTCGCGTCCCATTAGCAACAAGAATTCGCGAACCGAATACGCACGGCTCGTATCGAGCTGGTTGATGACGCTGCCGACCCATTCGTCTGCTTCACGGTACTCGTCACGGTTCGCAAGAAGATCTCCGACTCGAGCGACATCGGACGCCTCAAGTTCGTCGTCAGACATACTCGGATGAGCTTGATAGTGATTCCGGCCGAGCGTTTCGTGAATATCGTGGTACAGAACGGTCCCCGACATAACGATCACATCGACAAACCGATTCTTTATGACGTAAGCCAAGAGTCGCCGCATACCGGAGGTGATAAGATTCCCCGACCCGCACAAGTAGATCGTCGAATTGTCATCGAGCATGTCCAACCAGATTCTGTGTGCTTCAGCAAGCTGTTTTGCACCAAATCCGGCGCCCTCCATCTTTTCCAAAAGTCCGGCAACAGAGCGATCCCTATCAATGGGAACGGGTCTGGTCGGAACAGTCAGAAATTTTGAAGCTTTCGTTTTCTTTTGAGCGGCCATTATGATTCTCCAAACAAATAATTTCTAAAATATGAGTGCAATTCCAATCTCAATCATCCGAGTTTCCGTTGGGTGTCAAATACGTATAACTTTCGGCTTGATTCTCATAAAACTCTATCAGCTGATTACCTTCCTTAGTCGAAAGCGCGCCGTTGTCGATCCTCTTCATCACAGCACGTCGAAATTGGTCGTGGAGCTGGTTAGTGTCAAAGCGAACGGTACTCAGGGTGTCGGCAAGTGTCGCACCGTAAATAACCTTCCTGATGATATGTCCGTCTTCACCGATAAAAATGTGGGCTTCATGCGGAACACCGAATAAGTTATGGTTGTTTCCCATAACTTCCTGATACGCTCCGACAAGCATCATCGCCAAATAATAAGGCTCGTTCTTTACCAGTTTGTGGAGTTCCAGCACGGGTTTAATGTCGTGCAGATCCACAAACTTATCCACAACGCCGTCGGAATCGCAGGTTATATCACACAGGGTAGCATATTCCGTCGGCTTTTTGTTGAGTTTATGTATTGGAATGATTGGGAATAGCTGTTCGAGAGCCCAATTATCGGGCATCGAGCGGAAAACGGAGAAGTTCGCCAGATATTTTGCGCACAACAGCTTCCGGAGGTCGGCAAACTCTTCCGATACGTACTTTTTCTGTTGTGCGAACTGGTCGGCTTTTTCACA
>JANMUW010000409.1:0-4401 GCA_031392105.1 Acidobacteriota bacterium
GATGATAACTACATTCGCAGGTCGGGAAGGCGGGCTTGCCCCCGCTTCTTGATCGATGTGCGGTGACATAGACTCTTGCCACCGCCAGTCGATAGAATGCATTAAATGAAGATCGCGACCTGGAACGTAAATTCGATCAACATCCGTATGCCGCAGTTGATCGGCTGGCTCGAGACGGCGGACATTGACGTCATCTGCTTTCAAGAAACAAAGACCGTCGACGAAAACTTTCCCTTCGATGCGTTAAAAGCTCTCGGTTACGACGCCGTGTTCATGGGGCAGAAATCCTATAACGGCGTGGCGATCATTTCGAAGTTTCCCATCACAGATGTCCAGAAGAACTTCCTCGACGACGATGACGAATCCCCAAAGCGTCTCATCGCCGGAACCATTAATGGCGTGCGCATCGTCAATACGTACATCCCGAACGGAAGTGAGCTTTGGAGCGATAAATTCAATTTCAAGCTCGACTGGCTCCAACGGCTCCGCCGCTTTTTTGATCAGAATTGTGACGTAAGCTCCGACGTTCTTCTCTGCGGCGATTTCAACGTCGCGATGGATGATCTCGATGTCTGGAACGTCGCCGTCTGGGAAGGCAAGATCCATTTTTCAAAACCTGAACGTGCGGCGATGACCCACGTCAAGCAGAGGGGATTTGTCGATGTCTATCGAAAACTGAATCCCGAGGCGAAGGAATTTTCGTGGTGGAATTATCGCGAAGGTGCGTGGCAGCGCAATCGCGGCTTGCGCATCGATCACATCTGGACCTCGCCGTCTCTCGCTGAAAAATGTACCGCGTGCTGGATCGATAAAGCTCCTCGTGCGCTCGAGAAACCAAGCGACCACGCTCCCGTGATCGCCGAGTTTACAGCGTAAGCCATAACAGGCCGCTGCTTTTTCTTAAAGACGCGGGCTCGTCGGAGTATCATTCTGTCTAGAACTGCCGGAACCATCCGTTAAACCATGCGGCTATCTGAAGCCTTAAAACTCGCTCTCGCAGCCATTCTGTCGAGCAAGTTGCGCTCTTTTCTGACGTTGCTCGGAGTCATCTTCGGAGTCGCGACAGTTATCGTCGTCGTCTCGCTGGTCGAAGGCTTCAACGCATACGTCGATGAAAAGATTGCCAACATCGGCACCAACGCTTTTTCGATTCAAAAATTCTCGATCGAGGACTATTCCAGTCTCGAGGCGTTGAATTCCGCGCGGCGTCGGAATCGCGACATCAGAGCAGACGACCTCGAAGCGTTAAAGAATCTTGGTGGTTCGGTTGCCGAGGCGGGTGGCAAGGCGTCGTCCATGGCCGACATAAAGTACGGTGACCAGACGCTACTAAACGTTCAGGTCAACGGCAGCACTCCGAACATTGCGGACATCGAAAAGATCGAGGCAATCGAGGGGCGTTACTTCATCGAAGTAGACGAAAGCACTCGAAGATACGTTTGCTTCATCGGTAGTGAGGCTGCGGAAAAATTGTTTCCGACGGGTTCGCCGGTTGGGCAGGCGATAAAGGTCGACGGGCGTACTTTCCAGATCATCGGCGTCGGGAAGGAACTCGGATCGGCGTTTGGACAGACACGAGATATGTATGTCTCGGTTCCGCTCTCGACGTTTCTATCGATATACGGCCTCCGGCGCTCGATAAACATAAGCATCATGTCCACCACTCCCGAAACTTATGAAGATGCTGTCGATGAAGCGAGAACGCTGATGCGGGTACGTCGCAAGCTTGAGCCGTCCGAGAAGGACAACTTCGGCATCGTTACGCCAGGTGCGATCAACAAGCTACGCGACCAGATCTTCGGGACGATCCAGGTCGCGGCGATCGGAGTGACGTCGATCTCGCTGATCGTGGGCGGCATCGTGATCATGAACATCATGCTCGTCAGCGTTACGGAACGGACGAAAGAGATAGGCATAAGGATGAGCATCGGTGCGCGACGGAGAGATGTCTTGAAACAGTTTTTGGCAGAGTCGACCGCGCTTGCTCTTCTTGGTGGAGCGATCGGTGTTGCCGCCGCATATTCGATCGCCAAGCTTGTCGCGACTCTGACTCCTATCCCGACCGCATTGCCGTTGGGATGGGTCCTGCTGGCTCTCGCCGTATCAAGCGGTGTCGGCTTGATCTCCGGTGTCTATCCGGCGTGGAAAGCGGCAGGGCTCGATCCCATCGAAGCCCTTCGGGCGGATTGATTCAGTACCGTTGGTATGCGATTCATACGTGCAGATTTTTACTATAACTTGCTCATCGCGCTCGACACGCTGTGGGAACATAAACTGCGCTCGTTTCTCACAATCCTCGGCGTTGTCGTGGGTACGACTACCGTCATCGTCATCGCCGCATTTGTCTCCGGGATAGATGCGCGAGTGTCAAAAGAGATCGAATCGTTCGGTACAAATTCGATTTACGCTTTCAAGTTCGATCCGGGCTTTAACGTCAACCCATCGATCGAAGAGCGAACCCGCAAACCGCTGAAGGAAGAGGATGCTGATGCGATCCGAAACGAATGCCAGGCGTGCGACTTCGTTTCGCCTTTCATGTCGCCTGTCGATTTTATTAGCGGCCCGTTCGCCGAGCGCGTGAACATACGCAACAAGGAGATTGAAATGACAAACGCTACCGTCATGGGATCTTCGTCCGATTATTTTCAGATGGGTGTGACGACTCTTGCCGAAGGCCGTTACTTTACGGTGGATGAAGAAGCAAAGCGTGGAAGGGTTGCGGTCATCGGCATCGATGTTGCCAATACGCTTTTTCCGTTTTCGAATGCGCTGGATGAAGAGATCCAGATCGAGGGCCGGAAGTACCGGGTCGTCGGGGTCCTCAAGGAGCGAGAGATCTTTCTGATCGGTGCGGACGATCCGAACAACGAGAACAAGACTGTCTACTTGCCGTTCAAGACCGTCAAGCAACTCTATCCTGGTAACGAAGATTGCTTCATCATGGCAACGGCAAAGCCCGGGCGATTAAAAGACGCCCTTGAAGAGATGCGGACCATCTTGCGCCGAAGGCGAAACGTTCCCTTTGAAAAGCCCGACAACTTTGGTGTGCAGACGTCGGACCAGATCATCGAACAGTTCGGCGCGATAACCGGCGGTATCTTTCTGCTAATGGTGGCGATCTCGAGCGTCGGCTTGTTGATCGGCGGTATCGGCGTCATGAATATCATGCTAGTCTCCGTGACCGAGCGAACGAAGGAGATCGGAATACGGAAGGCGATAGGTGCTCGCCAGAGGGACATCGTAATGCAGTTCCTGATCGAGGCTTCAACCCTGACCGGACTCGGCGGAATTCTCGGCATCGCGATGGGAGTTGCGCTGTCGCTGGTGATCAAGACGTTTCTTCCTACTTACATTCCGTTGTGGGCACCGATCGCCGGCTTTTGCGTTTCCGTCGGTTTGGGCATCGGGTTCGGTTTGTGGCCGGCGTGGAAGGCGGCCCGGCTTGACCCGATCGAGGCCTTGAGATATGAGTAGTTGCGAAGGAGAATAATGAATATGAAAAGTAGCCCAGCACCGGTAGGCGACGAAGCCGCGATCATGCGAACGATTCAAACTTATGTTGACGGCGGAATCACCGGCAGCGGCGAAGCAATGAAGCTCGCCTTTCACGACGGAGCGACGATCTACGGATACATCGGTGACGATCTTTTCGGCGGACCGATACAGCAGCTATTCGATTGGAACGACTCGAACGGTCCCGCTGCGGAAATGAAATCTAACATAGCGAGCATCGACATCGAAGGTTCCATCGCGACGGTACGGCTTGAACTCGACAACTGGACGGGCCACAAGTTCACCGACATGTTCACGTTGCTCAAGACCAAGGGAGAGTGGAAGATCATCAGCAAGGTTTTCTATCTGCATCCGGAAAACTGAGGCGGCTTCATTCGGTGCGTTCCGTTCATTCCGTCGTTATCATCTAAAAGACAGAAGAGAAACCACGGACTACACGGAAAGCACGGAATGAAAATCGCGACCTGGAACATCAATTCGATCAAATCCCGCCTGGAGCACGTTCTGAAATGGTGCGAACAAAATCAGCCCGACATTCTGTGCCTTCAGGAAACGAAATGCGTCGATGAGAAATTTCCCGTCAGAAGATTTAACGCTATCGGCTACCAGCATATCGAGGTTCTCGGCGAACGCGCATACAACGGCGTTGCGATCGTTTCCAAACTTCCGCTATCGGATATTGTCACAAAGCTCCCCGGTGACCGCACCGACATACAGAGCAGATTCATCTCGGCGACGATCGACAACATTCGCCTAGTAAATGTCTACGGGCCGCACGGAACTAGCCAAGGCACGCCGAAGTATCAGTTCAAGCTCGACTGGCTCAAGCGTCTCCGGAAGCATTTCGATAAAGGATTTTCGGCCGGCGAGAACGTTCTGCTAGTCGGT
>JANMUW010000433.1:0-4782 GCA_031392105.1 Acidobacteriota bacterium
TTGTGTCCGGAACGGCATATCCGATGAAGCGATAACGATCGTCCTTCCCCGGGTTTCCGCTTCCCAGTTTCCCGGTGAGCTTGCCGTTGGAAAGTCTGAAAGAATCACGTGAGCATGCCCTTCAACACTGCGTCCGAATCGATCGCTATAACCTGAATAGATCTCCGACGCCATGTCAAAAGCGTCGTCAAACGAGAAGTGACGCGTCCCTGAAATTACAAAGTAGATCTGAATATCCGCAAAGGAAAGGATCTTCTCATTCCAATTCTTGCCGATGGCAAACACACTGTGGCTCAGATCCGAGACATTAAACACCCTTTCGCTTGGGCCACGATCCCAACTATGAAGCCGCCATCCGTCCGGTAAAATAATTCCAATTTTTCCCGATTTCGCACTTTGCGGGAAAATATCGCCTGTGAAAAGGATGCCGTTTTCATTCGAGATCCAGGAAATATGGGCCGCTGAATTCTGGTTTTTCCGGGGAGTAAGGTCGACCTCATAACGCCATGAAGCGATGTCCTTATCGGCGAGGAATTCTCCATCGATAAGTTTTCGAAAGCCTACGGCCTTGCCATCTGATCCGACCAACTCGACCCCACTGATTCGTCCTCCAAGTTCGCTAAAGCCGGCGATCTCGCGCACGAAGGAGAAACTGCGTGGGTTCTTGATCCCGTCTAGCGTGACAAATTTTCCACTGACGCTGATCGCCGGCGAGGAAGGATGGACCCGTATTTCGCCCTCGATCGTTTGCGCCGACAAGCTCGAAATAATTGGTCCGGCAAGGAAAGACACAAAAACGGCAATGTAAAATGATAGGGCGCGTTTTGACATCGAAAATAGGTCAGAACTAAACTAATTCCTTGGTCGTAGGCGTTCTAGACTCCACTGAGGATAGATAATTTCATGAGTCTTATCAAAATCGTAATATATGCTCTGGTGTTCGTGCTGAGCCTTCTGTTCCTCGGACGCTTCTTTTTCTAGACGGCGCGTTGGCGAGAACTGTTGTCCGGCTGTTTTTCAGTTGAGCAGCGAATATTGATTTATCGTTTCTAGTTAGCGGTCGCCTCCGGCCGCTTTTCTCTTTTTATGACCGAACTCAGAAAAATAAGACGTGCACTTATAAGCCTCTCCGACAAGACGCGCGCGGTGGATTTTGCAAAGGAATTAGACCGCCAGGGTGTTGAGATCATTTCCACTGGCGGAACCGCCAAGGCCCTTCGGGAAGCCGCATTGAAAGTCACGGATGTTTCCGACGTAACTGGATTCCCGGAGATGATGGATGGCCGTGTGAAGACACTTCATCCAAAGATCCATGGCGCGTTTCTGGCTCTTCGCGATAACCCCGAACATGTCGCCGCGATGACAGAGCATGGGATTGAGTCGATCGACATGGTCGTCGTCAATCTCTACCCGTTCGAAGAAACTATTGCCAAGGACGGCGTCTCGCTTGAAGACGCCGTCGAGAACATCGACATTGGCGGTCCGGCGATGATCCGTTCGGCGTCGAAAAATTGGCGCGATGTCGCAGTCGTTACGGATCCTGCGCTTTATGACGGGCTGATCGAGGAGATGAACGCGAACGACGCAGCGCTCTCGCTTGAGACACGACAGCGGCTCGCCGTACTCGCATACACCCGGACCGCGAGCTACGATCTCGCGATCTCGTCGTACCTTGCAAAGCAACTTCCGTTGGACCAGCTTGATTTGTTAGAGCCCTTTAACCCGCTAAAGCACCTAACGTTTATTGAGTCTGAGGACATAAGCTCCCCTCACGAAGGACGGGTGGACGCGGCTTCCGGGGAGGGGGTGATTCTCTCATCCGACATTTTACCGGGCCGTGTCGATATTCAGCTTGCAAAGGTTTTCGACCTACGATATGGCGAAAATCCACACCAAAAAGCGGCGCTCTATGTGACCGCTGAGTCGGGCGGCATCGCCAACGCCGAGCAGTTGCACGGCAAAGAGATGTCGTTTAATAACTACGTCGATGCAGAGGCCGCGTGGAATCTGGTTCAGGATTTTGACGATACCGCGGTCGCGATAATCAAGCACACTAATCCCTCAGGCGTTGCCATCGGCGCTACAAACGAAGAAGCTTACCGCCGAGCTCTTTCAACCGACCCGGTCTCTGCCTTTGGTGGGATCGTCGCATTTAATCGCACCGTCGATGCCAAAGTCGCTGCGTCGGTCATTGAAGTCTTTTCGGAAGTGATCGTCGCTCCGGATTACAACGCGGAAGCGATCGAGATCTTCTCGAGCAAAAAGAACTTGCGGGTTCTGAAGCTGCGATCAACGAACAACGAACAACGAAGATTCGAATATAAACAAATTTCCGGAGGCTTTCTTGTTCAGGACGCGGACACTCACAGCGTCAGTGAAGGTGAATTGACGGTCGTATCAAAACGCCAGCCCACCGAGACTGAACTGCGGTCGATGCTCCTCGCGTGGCGAGTCTGTAAGCATGTGAAGTCGAATGCCATTGTCCTCGCGAACGAACATCAGACCATTGGTGTTGGGTCGGGCCAGATGAACCGCGTCGATTCGGTCCGGATCGCCGCCATGAGAGCTGAAAGATTCAATTTGCCGGTAAAAGGCTCCGCTTTGGCGTCGGACGCGTTCTTTCCGTTCCGGGATAATGTCGATGAGGCTGCAAAAATGGGAGTGTCGGCGATAATTCAGCCCGGGGGATCGGTCAAAGACGTCGATTCGATAGCTGCGGTCGATGAGCATGGATTGGCAATGGCCTTCACAGGAGTTCGACACTTCAAACACTAGGTTAAACCACGTTTGTTAAAGTTATCCATTAAATAGCTTGACACGCGCGCCTCGGTTTCGTATAGTCTCTCTAAACAGGACGACTGAAGGAACGCTCAGAAGATTTGAGATTCAAATTTTCCGAGCATTTCCGTTTTTTCAGGGCACGAATGTCGTGGTTTCAAGACTGCTTCCATCCGTCGCGACGGTAATGGTTCCCTTTTCACCAGTCCTCATGACTTGAGCACCGGAATTTTGCCAACGAGCGACAACTTCCGGATGAGGATGGCCGTACCGAGAACGGCGGCCGACTGATATGACACTAAACACGCAAGCAACACGATCGATGAATTCCGGGGTCGATGATGTCCGGCTGCCGTGATGCGGCACTTTCACAACGTCCGCTCGAAGATCGACTGAGAATTCACGCAATAATTCCGCCTCGCCTTCACGTTCGATATCCCCGGTAAGCAGAAATGTACGTGAGCCGTACCTGAGCTTCATCACAATTGAAGAGTTGTTGGTCGAGGTTCGAGCGGCAGGCTCGAGGGCAGGATGCAATATTTGAATCTCTGTTCCGCCGATTGTGAAATTATCGCCGCGACGTATCATCTCAACCTTGATCCCTCGAGCTTCGGCAACTCGCATCAGTTCGGCGTAGTCCGGATCATCAGTGGGAGACGTTGCCGCCAGTATCAGACCGATGTCGAAATTCTCGGCCACATCGCTCAAACCCTGAATATGATCGGCGTCAGCATGAGTCGCGACGAGGTAATCAATCCGGGAGTAGCCCTTCTCCCAAAGAAACTCGGAAACAACCGACTCGCCAATTCGGCGCGTGTCCGGCTCGAAGTCCGTGTCTTCGCCGCGATAAGCGGGCTGGCCACCCCCATCTACTAACATCGTCACGCCATCAGGAAACGTAACGAGTGCCGAATCACCCTGGCCAACGTCGAGAAAATCAACTTTCAAACGTCCCTCGGGCTCCGGAGCACTAAACGGATGAAAGGCGATGACAATGCCGATGACGAACGTCATAGCCAGGGATATCTTAAGGAGTACGCGGCGTACCGGATAAGGACGCGTTAGCTCAAATGGCTGCCAGCGAAATATCAAGGCGGCGGCGATAACGACAAAACTGCCAAATAGAAAGTAAATCACCTCTCCGCTTCCTGAGTACGCCGGCAGTCGAAAGCTTGCAAGTCTATTCTCGGAGAACCACGCAGGAACCCAGATCATCAGCCCATTCAGCAACTCGGTCAACCGGATCACAGGGGCCGCCAGCCAATCGCTGGCTCCTCCTATCAAAACCGCGAACACCGCGCAAAAACTCTCCAAGGTGAGCAGGATTCCAACCCATAAATTCAGCAGGACCGAAATCACCGATATGCGATGGAAATAGATCACAAGCAACGGCAGCATCCATATCTGCACGATGATCGAGACCGTCAATCCTTCGAAAACATATGCGAGACCGTTTCGAAAGTTGGCGGCCTTAAGCCATTTTGGAAACATCGATTTGTAAAGATTCGCTGACCAGATCTGCCGTGCGTTTTCGATCTTCCAGACTGCGTCGTTCCAGTAAAGGAATTCACAAAAGCGTCTCAGGCTCCTGGATACGTGTGGTGGTAAGGGCATCTCGGCGGTCGGAATCCACTTACCGATGGCACGTAACTTTTCGATAAGCGGAAAAGCGCATACAACGATGGCAGCAACGCTAACGACCGTAAGTTGAAACGACGGCGAAAAAAGATCGAGGGGTCGCCATACAAGCAGTATCAGGACACACAAACCGAGTCCGTTCAGTTGTGATCCGCTCCGGTTCACTACAGTCGAAAAGAGAAGCCCCGTGAACATGATGCTCGCTCGTACAACCGGCACTTCCGCACCGACGGCGAACGTGTACGCCCAAAGAAAGCTCACCGGAAGGAGGAACCGAAGGAAACGGGATCGCACGAAATACGAGACGATCCACAGTGTTAACCCGCCGATGAAAGTTATGTGAAGGCCTGAGATAACCAGAACGTG
>JANMUW010000484.1:0-7729 GCA_031392105.1 Acidobacteriota bacterium
CCGCGGTCACGCCAAGCGCTTTGAGATACGGAAGCTTATCGATAACGCCCTGAAGATCGCCGCCGTGATAGCGTCGAGTTTTACTGCGATCGTACAAGCCCTTCGATTTCGGCGGGTCGTTATTCGACGGATCGCCGTCGGCGAATCGGTCCGGCATTAAGAAGTAGATAACGTCGTCGGTCGTATATCCCTGATACCGTCCGGCGCGTGAAGCCCGTGGAAGAATTTCGAAATCGAATGTCGCGCGAGATGGCGCTGTTCCAACCGAGATCTTGTATTTTCCTGGCCTGGCGTTTTTCGCGATCATCAGATCGAAAAATAGATAATGACCATTTGCACTCGCCTTTGGGTTGGACGCACGAAGGGCAGGCGAGTTCGTCGATACAATCCCACCGAGATTCGTACCGCGAACAAGGACGCGCACCGGGTTGACGGTCATCCCCGCCCACCAGTTCGGCGGATCGATCTTTTCTACAGTCTGGGATTGCGCGAAAGCCGCGAGCGATAAGCAGTAGGCGAAAAGTAGGAACGTGAATAAGTAGCGCATGATTCTCGTCTTGGTTCGGTCGATCTCGCAGGCAGAAACACGACCGGTAGGGAGTGTTTTCTTGGTCGGTAACGGGACACCCTCGCAATCGCTCCGGTTTCCGCCTGTCACGCGAACAATCGTATCCAAAAATAATCTCAGCCCGACGCCCTTCCGTAAACCTCTGTCAGTTCCTTCAATCGCGCGGCGATCTCATCGTTTAGATCCCCGTCCTGGAATCTCCAATGCCAGTTACCGGAAGTTGACGCAGGCAGATTCATCCGACCTTCCGTACCAAGCCCGAGCAGGTCCTGTAATGGAGCGATGGCGGTCTGAGCGACCGATGACCAAACGGCGCGGACGAAATCCCAATGGATCTCGCTACCGTCGGTCGCGAGATACTTCATACAAAAATCGTGCTCGCGGCTGATGTCGCTAGCATCGCGGGTCGAGCCGGCTCCGGCTTGAGAATGCCACCACCCGACGGTCGTGTCGTTGTCGTGTGTTCCGGTGTACGCGACGCAGTTGTTGATATAGTTATGTGGAAGGTCATGATTCTTTGGATCGCCTCCGAATGCGAACTGCAGAATTCGCATTCCGGGAAATTCGAAACCATCTCGCAGCTCTTCGACATCCGGTGTAATAACGCCGAGGTCTTCGGCCCAGAACGGAAGATCACCGATCGCATTCTTGAGGGCGGTGAAAAGCTCCTTACCCGGAACGTCGACCCATCTTCCATTTTCCGCAGTAGCATCGCCGCCCGGAACTTCCCACGCCGCGGCAAACCCGCGAAAATGATCGATCCGCACTGCGTCGACCGTTTTTAGCGTCGCTCGCACGCGATCGATCCACCACCTGAAACCGTCGCTCTGCATCGCATCCCAATCGTAGATCGGATTTCCCCAGAGCTGTCCGGTTTGCGAAAAGTAATCCGGCGGAACACCAGCGACAGCCTTTGGCGAACCGTCGTCGTTGAGCTTGAATTGGTCCTGATGACACCAGACATCAGCCGAATCAAGCGCGATGAAAATCGGCACATCGCCGACGATCATTACGCCGCTACGATTCGCGTAATCCTTGACCGAGTGCCACTGCCTGAAGAACAGAAACTGGTAAAACTTTTCAGCAAGGATCTCGGCGTAGAGCTTTTCCGAAATTTCGGCGAGCGCGTTTTCGTGGCGAAACTTCAGCGGCTCGTCCCATTCGAACCACGGACGCTGCCCTTGTGAAGTCTTGACCGCACGATACAGGGCGTAATCGTCGAGCCAGGATTCGTTCTCCTGAATAAATGTTTCGAACTTACCTCGGAGATCGACGCTGGTGATATGGACGAGCCCTTCGAAGGCGAGCGGAAGGATATGATTTTTCCAGTCGTAGACCGCGCCGTAATCGACCTTATGCGACGGAAACTGTGGCCGGCTCTCAAGCTGTTCAGACGTGACGAATCCGTCGTCCACTAACGCGAGGGGTGAAATAAGCGAAGTATTGCCGGCGAAAGCTGAGAAACACTGGTACGGAGAATCGCCATAGCCCGTCGGTCCGAGCGGCAAGATCTGCCAATAGGTTTGTTTGGTCCGAACGAGAAAATCGACGAACTTAAATGCCTCGGCGCCAAGATCGCCGATTCCGAATTCGCCCGGCAATGATGTCGGATGAAGCAGTATTCCAGATGCGCGGCGGTGGTCCATCTACAGATGTGCTCCGAGAGTGGCGGATATGCTTCCGCAAGAAATTAGGACGTGAAACTAATTATGTTCCACGCCCTAATAAAGAACAAAATCAAATTGCAAGCCGGCGGCTTCGACCTCGGGCGGTTGCTGGTGGCATTGCCTAAAGTATCCGCCGCCGATTTCTTTGGTGGACTAAAACTCCAGTCGGAGACCGAACTGCAGCTGTCGATTCGACGATGGAGCGGTCGAATTGATAAATCCAAAGCTACCGGAACTGGGATTCGTGTCCGGGGTATTCCACTGGATGTGATTGAAAATATTGAACGCTTCAGCGCGAAACTGAAGCTTCGCACTCTCGGTAAACTGAAAGTCCTTCGCAAGACCGAAGTTCAACTGCCGCGTCGACGGCGACCGGAGCGAGTTACGTTCGAGAGTTCCAAGGCCTGTTGCCGGGCTCGAAAACGCCGCGGCATTGAGGTACGGGTTACTTGTGCCATTCGCGGAATACGGGTCGCCAGTCACGTTCGCTAACCGCGTGTTGTTGTTATAACGAACATCAAATGCATTACCACTCTGAGCCCGGTAGATCGCGTTGATCTGCCACCCGCCGACCAAGGCGTCCATCACACGATTCATATCCGAACCGTAAGTTCGGCCCCGGCCAAACGGCAGCTCGTAGATCGACGCGAACGAGAAAACGTGGGGATAGTCCAAACGCGAAGTGCTGTATGGTTCGACGTAATTAACGCCCGTTGCAATACGGTCGAAGGCACCTTCACCGTTATCTTTCGTTTTCGAAAAACTGTACCAGGCGATGTACTGCCAGCCTTTGCTGAACCTGCGTTCGAGCTTTACCTGCAGGGCGTCATACGAAGATTTACCGTTATCATCGCGAACATTGACCGAACCAATTCCGGGATAACAACTGCCAAGCGTTCTGCCGGCTATCGGACACGGAGTTGACGTTCCCGCCGTGTAAGCAGTTCCGTTCAGATTGTAATAAAGGGCGAGATTCTTGCCGCGTGTACCGACGTACGCGACGCTCACCGCGGTGTCATTCGTGAGCTGCTGCTGGAACTGAACGTTGAATTGTTGAACGTTGGAGGTCTTGTTATCGGGAAGAAGGGCAAGCACATCTCTGTTCAACGGGTTGTTGAGAAAAGCCGGGCTCAAATTGACGGCGGGCAGAGGAAGTGGGTTCGTCGCGAGCGTATTGTTATTGTTACCAAGCGGCCCCTGTCCCGAGAACGTGAATCGATAACCGTCGTTGTAATTAAAACTCGCGCTTCCCGAGAACGGTGGGTTCTGAGCAAGCTGAAAGTCTATGCCGCCACGATCCAGGAAATAAAAAATTCCGTAGCCTCCTCGGATCACGGATTTCCCCTTTCCTGTAATGTCATACGCGAACCCGATCCGCGGACCGAAATTATTCTTATCGGTGTTTGTGAGCGTATCGCTTTCGTCGGACGCGAGTAACAGGTGCCCCGTTGTAAGATCGAAATTCGCCTGCCGTCCATGCTGCTCGGAAGGATTGGTGAAGTAGTCATAACGCAAGCCGAAGTTCACGGTCAGCCGGTCGTTTACCTTCCAATCATCCTGAGCGAATACTCCGTTCTCCCAGGTAACTGTGCCGACATTGCCCGATTGGATACCGATTTGGTACCCGCACATGAAGCCGATGAGAAGATTCGCCTGTTCGAACCGTGTTGTGCCTGACGCCGTCAAGCTAGGAGCTCCGCTGTCCCCGGGACACTGATCGAAATCGCCGTTACCGTAGATCCGGAAATATCCCTTACCCGCGACGGGTCGAAACAACTGAACAATTCGCTTGACCATGGTGCCGCCGAATTTAAAGGTGTGGTCGCCCTTCACCCAGCTGACGCTGTCGACAACCTGATATGTATCCTGCGGGACACGATATGGACCATAGTCACCGGTGTACTCGAGTTGTCCGTTGTACCCACCGATAAGGGCTCCACCGCCAAGGCTCGCGTCGCGATTCGCGTTTGCGATTCCCAGATTTAATGAGATCGCTTCGTCACCGAACGGCGGCTCGTATCCGAATCTCAAATGATTTGCCTGTACGCGAAGCTCGTTGAAGAGAGTCGGCGTGATCGACGTATTAAGACCTATGACACCTGCTTTTGTGCGCCACGGGTTTGTACCCGAGCCGAAGCCGGAAGGTAAGGTCGGAAGGCGCGAAGTAAGAGTCTGGTTATAGCGACCGTAGTTAGTTCGGAAAAAGATCTGGTTCTTGTCGTTCAGGTTTGCGTCGAGCCTAAAATCGAAAACATCTTGATGCGTGAGCTCTTCGCGGGTCGTCACAAAGTTATTCTGGTATAAAGGACCGCTCAACGGAACATTATTCGGATTCGGAAAAGCCCTTAAATAATTCAACGCCGCCAGATTCATTCGGCCGGGCATCAGGTCGATGCGGTTGTAAGGCGTACCGTTACCGTTCACGCAGCCGTTAACACCGGTGACGCAGATGTTCCGACCGTCAAGCGGATCTCGAAGCGCGAACGGCAGCGCGGAGAAATCACCGTTTCGAAACGCCGCAGTCGGGACACTGGCAGTATCCGTCGATCCCGGCCTGAACTGTCGAAGCCCTTCGTAACTAAAAAACCAGAAAACTCGATCTTTCAAAACATGAACGACAGGGGTTCCCTCGCCAAAGCCGGGAATCACAAGCGGGCCACCCACCGTTCCACCGAACTGGCTCCGGCGGAATAGCGGTGTACGCCTGCCAGCCTGCTCCGAATTAAAAAATGCAGGGCGTGCGTCCATCGCGCCGTTACGAATAAAAAGATACGAGCTTCCGTGCAGGTCATTCGAGCCGGACCTCACAACGCTGTTAATGATCGCACCACCGCCGCGGCCGAATTCGGCCGTCGCTACGCTAGTCTGGACACGAAATTCCTGCACCGCATCGGCCGATGGAAAAATGTTGATCGTGTTCACAAGCGATTCGTTGTTATCGACGCCGTCGAGCATGTAGTTGTTCGCCTGCGTCCGCTGGCCGTTCACCGAGATACCGGCTCCGCCAGTGTTGCCGCCGCGATAAGTTTCGGCATTGCCGCCGGCGCCGGTCGCAAAGCCTCCGACCACGCCCTGCGTGACACCGGGTGAGAGTCGGGCCAGCTCGAGAACGTTTCGGCCGTTCAGCGGCAGCTCGACGATCTGTCTCCCCTGAATCACATCGCCGAGTGCCGAGCTCGAAGTCTCTATCTGCGGAATGTCCGCAGAGACGGTTACAGTTTCGGAAACTGCCCCCGGCTCGAGAGCAAAATCTAGCGATGCATTTTGGGCGACCTCAAGCGTGACGGTTTGCTTGGTCGTCTTAAAATTCGTCTGGGTTACTTCGATGTCGTACTGGCCGGGCTGCAGCGCGAGTATCGAGTAGGCCCCTTCGTCGTTTGTGACGGCGGTGACTTCGCGTCCGGATGACTGGCTCGTTACCTTGACGGTCGCACCGGCAATAGCTCCGCCGCCCGAATCGTTGACTGTCCCCTGGATCCGGGCTGTTTCGGTCTGGGCAAACGCCGAAATCGCGAGAATAAACATTGAGAGCAAAGTGATCAGCCCTCGGTTCGCATACTGACTTCTATTCAATTTCATTTTAGAGACCTCGCAAAAGAATTTTCGGTCGCCCTTCCATGCGTCAAAGCTTGCCAAGCGACGAGTTAACAGTTTGTTGAAATTACCCTGTTTATTACCTTGATGGGTTTGTTTGTTGTGTAAACGAACAAAGAATAAACCGCTCCGCTATTTGTGTCAAGAACAAAATCTAAAATTCAATTAACCGGCGGAGGCAAACTTGCCGGCGAGCACTAAACTGATCGATCCAAGGATCGTAGGCTCGTCCCCTAGCGACGATGGAACGATGATCGCGCGGGACAATTCATGTCTTACACTTCGTTCAGACAAGACCTGGATCTCGTTCGAGATAAGATCCCACGCACCCGCGATCTTGCCGCCGATCACCACCGCCTGCGGACTAAATCCGATCAAGAGATTCGAGATCCCGATACCCAGAAACTTCGCGCTTTCCTTCAGCACTTCGAGCGCGGCCCGCTCGCCGTTCTGAGCCAAACGGATCAGGCGTTCCATATCTATTGTCGATCCATCGCCGTTTCCGAGGGTTTCCCGGTAGCGATTAACGATCGCCCTCTCGGACGCATGCGCCTCCCAGCAATCGAACCGGCCGCAGGAGCAAGCCGTTGTTGCGTTGCCTGCGACATACATGTGTCCGAACTCTCCCGCAGCTCCGTTCTCGCCGCGGTATAGCTGTCCATCGATCACGATGCCCGTTCCGATACCTTCAGCGACGAGCACGAAAATGAAGTTTCGTATAGATCTTATCTCGCTCGCCCCAAACCATAACTCGGCGAGGGCGACAGCGTTTGCGTCGTTATCGATCACCACCGGAAGGCCGAATTTCTTATGTATCTGCTCGCCAATGTTCCAATCGATCCACCGAAAATAAGGTACGTAGAGGATCTTATTGTTCGCGGTATCGGCAATCCCCGGAATACTAAGTCCGACCTCGAGCGAAGCACCTGGATAAGCATCAACGAAAGCACCGACCTTTGAGAGGATCTGCACATTCATATATTCAACATCGGAAGATGTTGGAAACCGTTCCTGCTCGATCATCTGACCCGAAAGATCGCACAGCGAGATCGTGGTTTCCGTCGGCGTTACATCAACTCCGATAGCGACCGGGGTCCCGGATCTTAGCTTTAAAAGTGTCGGTTTTCGACCTCCCGTGGAATCGCCCGGACCGGTCTCTTCGATGAGCCCGTCCCGCTGGAGATCTTCGACAATGGAGGAGATCGTCGATCGCTGCAGCGAGGTCTCTCGGGCGATCTGCGCCCGAGAGATCGGAGCTCGAACCCGGACATAGTTCAGGACGATCTGCTTATTGATATCGCGGATCGTGTTATGCCTTGCGATCTGGCTCTTTGCCTTTGAGATATAGATCTTTTTCATGCAAGGGGGCTTTTTCTACACGAGATCGTATCGCTTTGTTGCGTAATACAACAAACAATACCGCAGGTTGTTGCGGTACGTCAATCCGAATGTTTTGCTGTGGAGATAAGAAAGTAATTCCAAGTTGCTCGCGTTACGGCAATTCCTTAAGATAACCGACAACAGCTTTCCTCAAACGAGCCAATGGCAATCGAAACCGAAAAGAAATATCATCTCGGCCCCAAACGGCTCGAAGAGGTCATTCAACGACTGGTCGAACTTGGTGCAACGTTCGAAAAGGAAGTCTTCGAGGTGAACTACCAGCACCGCGGGGGAGAGATGGACGAACGCGGGGCGACATTGCGGCTCAGAAAGATCGGTGACTTCACGCTGATGACCTATAAAGAAAAAGTAAAATCAGAAAACGGTGCGAAGAAGAAGATCGAATTCGAAACGAACGTTTCTGATGTCGACGCCGCTGAAGCGATCATCGAGCATCTTGGTTACCGGCTCTCGGCAGTTTACGAAAAACGTCGGAAGTACTGGCAGCTCGGCGACGTCG
>JANMUW010000495.1:0-4147 GCA_031392105.1 Acidobacteriota bacterium
GTCAATCGCCGTCAGCAGTATCAAGATCTCGCCATCCGTAGAAACAAGGTCCTGTTTACTCAAACCGAATAACGGCGACTTTTCATCGATCGGGTGCACGATCGTCCACGCTAGCGGAAAGAACGTCACCTTCCGGCGCTCAAGTTCAAGCACATCGAAACGCCGGACAGTACGGCCGTTCTCGTTTACAAACCGAGCGAACATTACCACCGCCCCCACCTCGATGAGCTGATTGTTGCGGCCGTTGACGATCCGGAACATCAATCCCGTTTTCCCCCGATACGGCGCGACAACGGCGACCTTGCTGAAAACGACCTTTGCCGTCGGTCGTGCGAATCGCGCGAAGACGACGCCCGTTATCAACGCGTTCGCGAGCAGGCTGTAATAAGATTCGACGGTGACCAGGAGATTCGCAGCTATCCCGACAGGGTGAATCGTTCCATAACCGATCGTCGCGAATGTCTGAACGCTAAAGAAGAAGCCCCGGACGAAAAGGTCGTCCATCGGAGCTGCCGATGTGTCTACGAGAGCTTCAGAGCCGAACGCAGCATAAAGAAAACCGAAAACGATATTGCTGAGGAAATAGAGGAGCAGAACAAGACCGAGGAAGGTGCTCCACGACATCGACAGCAGCGTGTGGTACGCATTCAACGAAGTGAGAATGCTGACGCCAGTGCGTTCGACGTTGAATGTGCCGTCGGGATTGAGCAGCCGCTGCCGGCTTTGTCCCGCGACCACCGAGCCAAAGCCGAGATCGCTCTCCGATTCGGGTTCCATGGTGGCGATAGCTTGAAGTTCGTCGTTTACGGTTTCGTCTGTCACTTTATTGCGAAATTATATGCAAGCGGTAAGATGATTGTAAAAGACCCCTTCACTGCAAATCATGCAGATCTGTTTTCTTCAGTGGATAGTGGGAAGTGACAAGTGAATAGTGAAGACTATTAACATCTCACTTGAAACTATGCACTGAAGAAAAAGCATTATGATGAGCGATTCTGAAATACGAGAAAACTTACCGCCAAAACTTCGTCGCAACACCGAGGGAGGGATCGACGATAGTTCGCTCGCCGATCTCGTTGAGTGGTTTCTCAACTTCGACGAGCGGACGGCACGAATTCGTCACCCGTATACCGAAGAGCTTTTCCAGTGGAAACAGCACGACGATGTCGAGAACGGTATCAGCATATATCCGTTCGAGAACGCCGAAGCTCGATTCGCGATCGGTGTTTTTCAGGCGCTGCGGGAAAATAATTCCGAACCGCTTTTGGGTCTGTGGATCTCGGATGTGCTGGCCGCACTTCACGACGCCCGCGAAACGAAGACGGAGATCTCGGAGGCAAATAAACTCGATGATGATCCGGAAATGCTGGCGTTGGATAAGGCCGAGAAGCTGACGACTAATGCTGAGCGACGCTTGTATCTGACGAGCTGCTGGTTGGAGCAATTGTGCACAGCCGAAGCCCGGCTGCTCGGGTGGGTTTATCAGGAAATCTACGGAAGACCGTACACGCCTTCATAAAGTGAAAAGGTGAAAAGGTGGAAGGGTGAAAAAGGGAGGGGCGTACGGATCGAACTACTTTTCACCTTTTCACCTTTTCACTGTTTCACTTTTTTACTACCTAAACGCCTCGCATTGACTCATTTGCCCCGATTGCATCCCTTTCGCAAACCATTGCATTCTCTGTTGCGAAGACCCGTGTGTGAATGAGTCGGGCATCACGACGCCTTGAGTTCTGCGCTGAATCGTGTCGTCACCAACGGCAGCCGCGGCGCGGATGGCTTCTTCGGCATCGCCCGCCTCGACCAAGCCTTTGCTCTGCGCGTAATTCGCCCAGATTCCGGCGAAGCAGTCGGCCTGCAATTCGAGGGCGACGGACAATCGATTGTTCTGACCGGCTCTCTGCACCTTATCCATCGTGCCGAGCAAATTCTGGACGTGGTGCCCGACCTCATGAGCAATGACGTACGCCTGGGCAAAATCGCCCGGTGATTTGAACTCTTGTTTCAGTTCCTGGAAGAAAGCAAAATCGAGATAAAGGTTCTGGTCGCCGGGACAGTAGAACGGACCCATCGCGGCCTCGCCGTATCCGCAGGCTGACGGGGTCTGTCCGCTGTAGAGGACAAGTTTCGGTGCCTGATATCGCATGCGGGCTTGCTGCGGGAGGACCTGGCCCCAGACGTCTTCGGTCATTTTCATCACCGCTCCGACAAATTGCCGGTTCTCGTCTGGTGGTTTGGCGGCGGAGTTACTCGCCGCTCCCGGCTGCTGTTGCACCTGTCCGGTTTCGGTGGGCAGACTCTCCAACAATTGCCTTGGATCGACGCCGCATATGAGTGCGGCCAATGCCAGCACCACCACACCAATACCGCCGCCCCCGATGGCTAATCCGCGGCCTCCGAGCCCGCGTCGATCCTCAACATTTGAGCTCTGGCCGTAATCTCTCCAACGCATAATGGTCCTGCCCTCCTGAATCCCTTGACTATTATTAAAGCGTGATTGAATTCTAGCACTTTGAGTTGTGCCGCAGAAGACTTATTTGCGGGTTGGGCAGGCCCGGGATCCCTACCGCAAAATCTTGACAGGTGTGAAGTTAGAGGCATATTATTAAATCAAGTTGAGTTGCGTTTTTTCTTTTTCACGCGTGCACAGGCAAAGGAGGCAGTGATGATCAAACTAGATATCGTCAACCATGTTGCCGAGAAGACCGGTGTCCCGAAGCAAAAGGCGGAGCAGGTCGTCGACTCACTATTCAACGCAATGAAGGACGCTTTGGCGAAGGGCAAACGGATCGAACTTCGCGGATTTGGAGTTTTCGTCGTCAAACCGCGCAAGCGGGGTGTCGGGCGAAATCCGAGGACCGGGATGGAAGTGCCGATCCCGGCGGGAAAGACGATCAGGTTCAAGCCGGGCAAGGAATTGTCGGCACGGGCGGTCAAGACCTAAAATTTGGTCCTTTTTGATTTTTCGAAAATCGTAAATCGCATATTCATCATCTGCGGTTTACGATTTCCTTTTTGGAGTTATGTCTGTCGAAGAGTTCTACATGCAGGAGCGCCAGGCGATGAAGCCAACCGCGCGGACATGGATGCTGCACGGGCTGCTAATGCTGGTAACGCTCGCCACGGCGACGATCGCCGGCGTGCTGTTTCCATTTGGCAGGATCGATTCGATGCCGGCCGCCGATCCGCAAAGCTGGCCGGAGCTGTTCGAATTCATCGCCACGATTCCGGATCGGTATCTGGCTCTCATTTCGAATGCGTTGTATACGCTGGCTACCGACACAAGCTATTTGATCGACGGACTTTCCTTCTCGGTGTCGCTGCTGTTCATTCTGATTTCGCATGAGATGGGGCATTACGTCGCATGCCGGATCTACGGCGTCGACGCGACGCTGCCATTCTTCATACCGATGCCTCCGATGATCGGCCCGGCCGGGACCTTTGGCGCATTTATCAGGATCAAATCGCCGATGCCATCGCGAAGGGCCGTTTTCGATATCGGGGTTGCCGGGCCGATCGCGGGATTTATTGCTTTGATACCGATCGCGATCGTAGGAGTGTTGCGTATGGAGCCTGCATCAGCTGAGCAGTTGATGACTCCCGGCAGCCTGACATTTACCGACCCGTTGTTTATGCGATTCGTTGGCGCGGTTCTCGGGACCGACCCAACCGTCAGCATCGGAAATCCGTTTTATTACGCGGCGTGGGTTGGACTGTTGGTTACCGCATTGAACTTAATTCCGTCGGGCCAACTCGACGGCGGCCACGCGATCTATGCGGCGCTCGGGAAGAAAGTGCATTTCTTCACCGGACGCATAGCGTTTGTCATCATGTCCGCACTGGCAATAATCGGATTTGTTTTTTACAGCAGCCCAAGCGGATTTCTCGTGGCGGTACTTTTGGGCATCATGATGCGGGTGAAACATCCCGAGCCTTACGACGAGACGCCGCTTGATGCGAAACGAAATCTGATTGCACTTCTTACTCTTGTGATCTTCGTGTTGTGCTTTGCGCCTTTTCCGATTCGAATTAATTAGTGACGAGTGACGAGTGACGAGTGAATAGTAGAAAGGTAAAAATGCCCGAGCAACCTCGGGCATTTTTGTTTCGCCGCGCTTAACTTGTCACACGTCACTCGTCACTCATC
>JANMUW010000027.1:0-9183 GCA_031392105.1 Acidobacteriota bacterium
CAACTAACGAAACGAGAGCGCCGGTGGCCCGATCATTCGACACGACGCGCAAACACGATCTATTTATCGCGGTGTTCATAGCGTTGGCGTGCTTGGCGATTTACTACCAGGTCGCAGGTTTTGATTTTATTAATCTCGACGACGACATCTATGTTTACGAAAACGGATCGGTGTCGAAGGGGTTGTCAGCGAGATCCATCGCTTGGGCGTTTAGCTCCTTTCACGCAGCTAACTGGCATCCCGTCACATGGATCTCACACCAACTCGACGTTACGCTTTTCGGCCTCAACGCGGCCGGCCACCATTTACTAAACCTGGCTTTTCACATCGCGAATTCGGTGCTGCTCTTTCTCCTGCTCCGCAAGATTACCGGCGATCGTTGGAAAAGTGCCGTTGTAGCAGCCATCTTTGCAGTACATCCCGCCCACGTCGAGTCAGTGGCCTGGATCGCGGAACGCAAAGATCTGCTGAGCACTTTCTTTTGGTTACTCACCTCGATGGCCTACGTACGGTTTACGAAGGACGTCAACGACAAGCGAACCTACTGGATCGCGGTCATGCTCTTCGCCCTCGGCTTGATGGCGAAACCTATGCTGGTGACGCTCCCGTTCGTTCTGTTGCTGCTCGACTATTGGCCGCTCAAGCGACTCGATGAAGTTAGTTGGTCGAAACTGCGGCCCCTGCTTCTGGAAAAGCTTCCCTTCTTCCTCCTGGCCGCGATCTCAGCGATCTTGACGATCGTGGCGCAGCGTTCGGGTGGTGCGGTCCAGACCTTCGAAACGTTTTCGTTGCAGGACCGGATCATGAACTCGGTCGTTTCGTACGCCAGATATTTCGTGATGCTGTTTTATCCGACGGATCTCGGTGTCTGGTATCCATTTGATAGAAATATTTCCACGGTGCATTTTGCCGCCTCTCTGATCTTGATCGTTGGCGTTTCAGCAATCTGCTTATGGCAGGTACGTAGGCGTCCATATTTATCGGTCGGTTGGTTTTGGTTCGTCGGCACTTTGGTTCCCGTCATCGGCATCGTACAGGTTGGACGGCAGGGCCTTGCCGATCGATACACGTACATACCTTTCATCGGGCTCTTGATCGCCGTGGTCTGGCTCATCGCAGAATTCGCCGAAAGAGTTCGGGTCCCCGCGATCGCGAGCCAGGCGGCGGCTCTGATCATAGTGGTGGTTCTCGGCGGAGTAGCTTTCAATCAAGTTTCGTACTGGAAGAATTCGGAGTCGATCTATAGGCGGACGCTGAACATTACGAAGAATAATTATCTCGTCGAGGCCAACTTCTGCCGCTACCTCGAAAAGCAGAATCGCCTCGACGAGGCATTTGCTCACTGCCTTACCGCAACCGTGATCGATCCGCGGGGCGCTGTTGCGTTCAATACTCTGGGCACGGTCCAACTCAAACAGGGAAAGTTTGATGAGGCCAGGCAGAGTCTGCAGAAAGCGTTAGAGATTGACGGCGGTTATTCGCTCGCTTACGCCAATCTGGCGATCGTCGAGACGAAACTGGAGAATGTCGAGCCCGCATTCGCCTACTTTGAAGAAGCGGTAGCCAAGGACGCCTCGGGATACTTCGACGCGAGACGACGGGCCGAAGGGTATTCATCGATCGGCTCCACCGCGCTTGTCCAGAAGCAATATGATGTTGCGGCGAAATCTTACGAACAGGCGCTTGAGGCACTTCCCGACAACCCCGACTTTCAGCGCAATCTCGCCATGGCCTATCGTTCACAAGGACGCTTCGCTGATGCGATTCGATTGCTGGAGACGATAATCCGGAAGAATCCGAATTCCGCCGAGGCACATAATACGCTAGGCATCATTTACGCGGAGCAGAATCGAACGCAAGAAGCCGTTGCAGAATTCCAGCGGGCCCTGCAGATCAATCCGAACTTCTCACAAGCCCAGACCAATCTCAGAAGAGTTCTACAATAAGAGAGGCATTTGGCGGGCTCAATTATGATTAGTTTCGCCAGCCGATATTTTTACCTACAACGCGCCCGCCGATTCCCGCAACTAAAGTGCTTGCTTCACGGGCCGGAGCCGGGGCCGGCAGCAGTAGGGCCGAACCCTTCTTGCCCGTGAAGCATTTCAAATCACCCAAAATAAAGGACATTTAGAATGAAGACAATAAAGTATTCCTTCCTCGCACTGGCTGTATCTATGCTCTTGGTTATCGCTGCGTTCGGCCAGACTACAGCCACAACCAGACAGCCTTACAGGGCGATCGAAATTGAAAAGTTCACGGTGCGTCAGGGCGTAGAGCTTTCTGACAAAGAAGTCGACGAGCTTATGAAGGCCACCGTCGCAAATTTTCGCGCTTCGAATAGGTTCGACAGCATCACCATGGCTGGCGAGGCATCGATGGTCGAAACACCAAAGCTCAAGATGGCCGGCGAAGTCACAAAGTACGTCAAAGGTAATCAGGCGGCCCGTTATTTCATCGGTTTCGGCGCCGGCAAAACGAAGATCATGGTCGATGTGAAATTGACCGACGCCGTTTCAGGCGAAGTCGTTTTTCACCAGGTCGTCGATGGTGACGTGACGTGGGGCTTCTTCGGTGGCAGCTCGGAAAGTGCAAAGGGCGGAGTTTCAGACGAAGTCATCCGGGAAATGAAAAAGCGCGGGCTTGCGGGCGACAAGAAGAAATCCTAGCAGGCAGAAAGCAGAAGAAAGAAGGCAGATTGACCACTTACCACTCAAGTTCCCACATGGCATAAAGCCGTTGCCATAGAAAAAGCACCGCACTCCAGCGCGGTGCTTTTATAATTTCAATGCGGGTTCGCCTATTTGTGCCGGTACGTAATACGTCCTTTAGAAAGGTCGTACGGCGAGAGCTCGACATCAACGCGGTCGCCCATCAGGATACGAATGCGGTTTCGCCGCATGCGGCCAGAGATGGTCGCCAGCACGATGTGCTCACTGTCGTGGATCTGTACCTTAAAAAATGCGTTCGGCTGTTTATCCACCACTACACCCGCTAGCTCTATCAGTTCTTCTTTCATCTGGTTAATAGTATAAATCCTGGCTGACTATTTTAAGAGTGTAAAAAGGTCAAATATTCCTGATATCAAAAAAATTAAGCCCCCAGACGAAATTTCGGCCGGGGGCGATCTTACACCAACGCTTCTATAACTGAAGCGTCGCCGAAATTACCAGCGGTTCTTTCCGCCGCCGTAACCACCGCCGCCGCCGTAGCCGCCGCCTCCGCCGCCTCCGCCACTGCGATTTTCGCGGGGCTTAGCTTCGTTGACCTTCAGGCTGCGACCGTCGAATTCTTTGCCGTCAAAGCTAGAGATCGCGGTTTGTGCTTCTTCCTTGCTCGACATTTCGACGAATCCAAATCCGCGCGAGCGGCCGGTTTCGCGATCTTCGACGATGTTAGCTGACTGGACTGTGCCGGCCTCTGCAAACATTGTTTCGAGATCCTGCGATGATGTGTTGAAGGAAAGATTTCCTACGTAAAGTTTCGTTGACATTAAAATTGTTTTTCCTTTCCCTTACCGGGAACGTCTAGAGAAGTGTCAGAAACGAGTTGGCTTCGAAGAAGAACGGTATGCAACGAAGAATCGGTTTCAGATGCTCGAAAAAAAGCGAGAGCTACTTCTGTAATTATGAAACGAACCTGCTCTTTTGAACTATCCAAAAACCGCCTTTGACGAACGAGATCGCACTCGGGCGAACCGCTAAGAGTAGGACTACGCTAATAAGATGCTCTATTTGCCCAATCGTTGCAAGCCTAATTAGCCGAATAGCGCCTCGGAGCCAGTGTTTCAACCCGCCTGATAGCTCTTGGGGGGCCGGGAAAGCCTCGTCTTTACAAGATGTGTGATACTCTTGGCGCCGATGGACAAAACGAACGACGACGAAGCCAGTGCGGGACGGCTGCAACGCTTTGCCGAAATATATCGCGAGAAGATGAAGGCGCATCCTTATATGGAAATACTTGCGCGCTACGACTCGATGACCGAGGCGAGACTACTCGTCGGTGAACGTGTAAAGGCGGATCTGTATCTGGATACCCACCGGCTCAACGAACTCCTCTATCCGGCGGTCAAGATAAAATTGGTCGGCGAGAACTAGCTCGCTCTCACTTCACTCGCAACACTCTGATCATAAATTTACGACTCGTGATCGGTGCCCGTATTCGATCCGTGTCATGGCCCTGGCCGGGATAAAAGTATGACTCGTGATGAACTCCGCGAGGTCGAAGACGCGCGACCAGTTCCCGACCGTTGCGTTCCGGCACCGACGGATCTTCCATACCGTAATGATTTTGGCTTTGCGGAACCTTTCCGGCGAAGTAGAGCGGCGAGCTTGCGATCATTCTGTGACGAACATCGTTTAAAGTCGCGCCGCCATTGATCGCACGCATCAAAAAGCGTTCAACATTCTGACCGCCGGTCTGCAGTGTATTCGCTCGGATTCTTAATGCTTCGCCCCATAACTCCTGTTCAGTCCACCCGTTCGTTCCCATCGCGTAGAACCAGTCGGTAGGCCCGGCCCAATTCACGACGCAGTCAACTCGCTTGTCACGAATGCCGGTGAGCAGAGCAACATTCCCGCCCCGGCTGTGTCCGAACGCGCAGATCCGTAACGCATCGGCTTCGGGAGTTGTTTGAAGTGCGACGTTAAGAAGCGCGATCGAATCATCGGTCGCACCATCGAGAGCATCAGTGCGATCACCTTCGGATGTATAGCTGACTCCGTTGAAATTCAGGACCTCGCCGCGAAAAGTGGGAATGACATAGACAAACCGGTCGGCGTCGTCGCCCAGCATTCGCGGTGCGTGCAGACTCTCGAGACTCAAAGGGAAGTAAGTTGGCGAAACGCCCTTCGCTTCGATGATCACGGGCAGAGATCGCGCCCTCGCGTTAGCCGGAAAGATGATCGCGCCGTAATGACGAGATCCGTGGACCAGATGCGAAACGATTCTTAGATTGAATGTCCGGTCGGCGATTCGGACGGTGCTTCTCAATTCTTCTTTGATGCCTCGCGGTTTCAGATCTCGCGATCCCCAATCTTTCGCGACCGATGCGATCTCAGCAGCAGTTGGCTTTTCGAATACTGATGCGAGGCGAAAGGGAAGCTTCCATCCGGTGTCTTGCGGCGGATTCGGCAGAGCCTTTAGTCGCGCAAGTGCCGAGATCGTTTCTTCGTTATGCGCCTCGAGCGCATTTGCGCGGCGAAAGCTTCGGATCGCAGACGCGCGGTCGCCGATCTGGACGAGCGCATAGCCGAGCAGCGAATGGAATTTCGCGTCGCCATCGAAATTGGGCGCGAGGTGCTTTAGAAAAGATACGACCGCTCCAGTCTTCGTGGGCAGTCGACGAAGAACTTGTTCGGCGATCTCCAACGCTTTGTCGGTTTGCCCCATCCGAACGTATTGAGCGGCGGCCTTGCGCGTCTCGCAACCCAGCAGTCTCTCGATCGGAATCAGCGGCCCATTTTCTTTTGCGAGCTTAAGCCCCTCGCCATCCATTCCCCGAATTGTCACGCCGACGACAGTGCCATTCTTGTCCCGCCTGAAATCTGCTCCCCGCGATGTGCGATCGACGACTTCAAACTTATCCTTCGCAGTTTCGCGAAGTAGCTGCGTCGCCGTCCACATCACCGGGCGGATCGTTAGTCCGTTTTCGGTCTGTTCGAAGTAGACGGCGTAGTCTTTGCCGTTAGTGTATCGTCCGGCGTACTGGGCTTGAACCGAAAGGCAAAAAAGAAGGATCGCCGTGAGGGAGCTGCAAGTTCGAATCATATTGTTAGGCGAAAATAAACTAGGTACGCAGAACGAAAACACCGCCTCCAAGAACTTTGTGACATGGGCGAAGGTAAGCGAACGAATCAGAGTCTCTTGGTACCGACCTCTCAGCCGAGGGCCACGCGACCAAGTTCTAATTAGCTTTGGCTTGACGATGCCTGTCCGTCCAGGTCGCGAGCGCGATATACAACCAAACAACAGGTGTGAAAAAGAGGAGTGCAGAAGCGCTCGGCGGTGGCGGGCCGAGGACATTGCCGATGTAGCTCAAGAGAAGGATCGCGACAAATATCCAAAGTACGTACGTTCCTATACGATCGAGTGATCGAGTCATCTTAAGATAGATCCAAAGACCGACTCCAAACATTGCGAATTCTAAAACGAGTGTCGCCGGAACCGAATTCCAAACACCTAGCCCGTACTTTTCACTTCCCGGATAGAGCGGCAGGTCCGCGCGATGGACGACCCAGTCGAGAAACCAATGACTGACGACGCCGAGCCCGATGGCGATCGCACCGGATCTGTATTTGGTGACTGCCAGGTAAATTCCCGCGAAGATGATCGACCACACAACAGCCATTGCCAGACTGTGAGTATAAGGATAGGAAATAAAATTCAGCGGCGTGAAGGCAGTGTTGCCGGGATCGATCTCGACTGTCTCGAGGCCGGCGATCAGGAAGAGCGGCCAAAGCAGATCGAGAAAACAGACCGCCGCGATCAGCCAACCTAAATTTGTTTGCGGAGCGACACGCTTTAGTGCGAGGCCAACAGCGAAGTGTCCTATGAACATTAGGCGGATTTAGTGAACGTCTTAAGTTTCGAGAAAGGTTTAGGGGTTCAGAGTCCGTAGATTCTGAACCCCGATTTCAACTAGCTCTTCTTGATGGGCGTTTCAAAAATCGTAACTGCTTTCCACGCATCGCCTTCTTTTACGAAGACGGACGTGTTCCACAGTGGTTCAAGTTTCATGTCGCCGCAGGTTCCAACTGCGGTTCCCTTAACAACCAGGATCGCCGCGTCCTTCGTGATAGAAGTGGCCTTACCATCCGACAAACTGACGCTCGAAACCGTGCATGGATTATCGGTCGTCCACATTTTCATTACGTCGGCGCCCACGGTCTGTTTGCCCATGGTGTCGATGAACACGATATCTTTCGTTACGGTTTCCCCGAGAGCTTTCGCATCCTTTGCCTTCCAGCCTTCCCAGCCTTTTTTCTCCACGACCATCAGAGCGTCGGTGAGGGCAGCGTCGGTTGACGACGCAGCCGAGTTGCTGTTCGAAGCCGTGTTGCTATTCGCAGCGGGGGCCGCTTTTTTCTCGGATGTAGCGGCGGGAGAATCTTTCTTTTCTTCACCCGCTGCAGCTGCGTCCTTCTTCGCGTCAACCGCTTCTTTCTTTTCAGCCGGAGCTGCCGCGTCCTTCTTGGCAGCGTCTCCGCTCATCTTCGCTGGATCGACGACCGCGACTTCGTTGTGATACACGGCCTTCCAATCGGAGCCACTGCGGACGAAAACGGTAGCGACCGTGACGGGGCTCGGGACGGGCTTACCGTCTTCGGTTCCCACGACCGTCCCCTTGTAGGTTAATACCGCGGCGTCGGCACCGGCCGATATTACACGCGGGTCTGAAAGCGTAAAGCTTTTGATCTCAGCTTTGTTCTCCGAGATCATTTTCACAACTTCCGCCTTTGGCATGGATCCCTTACCCTCACCGTCGATCATGTTGTCGCCGAGAAAGCCTTCGAAATATTTTCCATCCTTGTTCTTGTAGGCTTCCCAGGCTTTGTTCTCGAGGGCCATAAGCGCGTCGGCAGTCGGGGCAGCAGCTTTGGGGGCTGCGTTGGTGTTGGTATTGGCATTAGTGACCGTATTCGTGTTTGCGGCTGGAGCACAGCCGATCAGTACGAACGCGGCCATCGCAAAAAGGGAGACCATCAAGGTAGTCTTCATAAAAAATCTCCTTACTATTTTATTTAACTTCTAAAAAACAAAAGCTGTTGATGCCGCGAAATATGACACAAAAATGCGAAAAAGTGAAAAGGTAAAAGAGTGAAAAGGTGAGGCATTGAGAAGCGGAGAAAGCGTGACAACACCCGGATAGGCCACTTTTTCTCTTTTTCACGCGTTGACCTTTTCACTTTTTCACAATTTCACTTTTATACTTTCGCCATGAACTCTACCCGGCTTGAAGCTTTCTCCGACGCTGTCATCGCGATCCTGATGACTATTCTCGTGCTGGAACTAAAGATCCCGCACGGAGCCGATCTTGCAGCACTCACTCCGCTGGTGCCTATCTTTTTGACATACGTGCTGAGCTTTATCTATCTGGCGATCTACTGGAACAACCACCATCACATGCTGCAAGCGACGAAGAGCGTGAATGGAAAAGTATTATGGGCGAATATGCACTTGCTGTTTTGGCTGTCGCTCGTGCCGTTCGTGACGGGCTGGATGGGAGAGAATCATTTTGCCCCACTGCCCACCGCGGTCTACGGTGCTGTACTCTTATGCGCCGCGATCGCGTACACGATCCTGCAGACGACGATAGTCCACCACCACGCCGGCGAGAATGCTCTCCTCGCTGCGGCGGTCGGACACGACTTAAAAGGGAAGCTTTCGATTGCACTTTATGTTGCGGCAATACTCGCGGCTTTCATCCACCAATCGATCTCGCACGCTCTTTACATCGCCGTCGCGATCATGTGGCTCGTACCGGACAGGCGCATTGAGAAGAAGATGGAGAGAAAGGAAGTAAGTGACGAGTGACGAGTAACGAGTGACGAGTGACGAGTTTCGAGTGACGAGTGACAAGAGACAAGAGGCACGAGTAGAAACCAAAAACTAGAAACCAGAAACTAGAAACTGGAAACTCAGTATTAATACCGATGGATTTTCTCGATAGTGTTCTAAAGGCGACAAAGGACTATTGGTTTTTGATCACGCTCGTCGCGTCGGTATTTCTGACGCTTGCATACATGATCGTATTTCGAGTGAACCCGTGGGACCAGCAGCGTGCTGCCAAGCTGCGTCGCGATCGTATTCGCTTTCACAATTCTGTCGGCTACGCCCTCATTGAGACCGGACACTTTTCTGACGCGCGTGCAGAATTCGAAGAGTCCCTCAAGCTCTCACCCGAGGACCAGACCGCGCTCAATGGAAAATACATTGCGAATCTCTTCATCAATATCCTGTCTCCGATAGCAGATCCCGCAATCGGGTTTGCGATCCATCGCCGCATAACCGAGACGGACGGCCTGAAACGTGAACAGCATCTTCACATCATCGACAAGTACCTCGGCGATCTCTATATGCGCATCTCGGATGTTCCGAAAGCAACTGAGTATTATCGCTCGGCTCTCGAGCGCAAGCCCGACTATCCCGACGCTCTCTACGCGATGGGTTGGCACTATTATCAGG
>JANMUW010000054.1:0-12019 GCA_031392105.1 Acidobacteriota bacterium
CGTCCGCTTGTGACCCGGACCTGGGACGGCGGCGGCGCAACTAACAACTGGTCGGACGGAGCGAACTGGAGCGGTGATGTCGCGCCCGGCGCTGGTGATGATGCAGTTTTCGACGGAACGAGCACCAAAAACGCGGTCGTCGATAGCGGTTTCGCGATTTCCAGTCTGCAGATCAACGTCGGATACACCGGCACTATCTCACTAAACGCTTCCACACTCTCGATCAGCGGTCCTTACACTCAGGCAGCAGGCACCTTCGACGGCGGCAGTGGACTACTGAACCTGAGCTCAAACTTTTTCGTGAATGGCGGTACGTTCAATGCGAACAACGGTACTGTCGCATTCGTGGGTGGTGTAGCTCAGACATTGGGGATCCAGAGCGGGTTCGCATTCAACAATCTCGTCATCAACAAGTCGGACAACGTTGTGGTTTTCCTGGTCAACCCTTTTACCATCACAGTTAACGGTGCCCTCAGTCTCACCGATGGACGGGTCGACCGAAATTCTTTCGGAACGCTAGATGCGAAAAGTGACGTCTTGATCGCATCGACATTCGATGGTGGGACGCCGGGCCAACCAGCCTTCCTCAACATCACTGGCTCCGCGACCCGCACTGTCACTTTTCCAGTTGGTGCAAAGATGCTCCCGCTCACCGTCAACGCGCCAAATGTAACCTTGAACTTCAGCGGCTCGGGAACATTTACTTTTGATCAGGCCGTCGACGTTCAAAATGCAGCGGGTTTTTCTAACGGTGCGGTCAACGTCGTCTTTCAGAGCAGCTTTAGCACGAACGGATTTACTCAAGGATCTGGCAACCTCACTTTCAACTTCAGCTTTACTCAGACTGCCGGAACATTCACGCCCGGAAGCGGATCTTTAACGTTTAATTTCACATTCACGCTTAGCGGCGGCACATTCAACGCTCCTTCGGGAACCCTGAATTTTCCGGCGGCGGTGACGGTCTCACCGGGCGCGGTATTTAATCACAATGGCGGAACGATCGTCTTCAACGGAGCCACTCATCAAAACCTTTTCGTACCCGCCAATGCCGTATTCCCGCTGAACAATGTTGTCCTCAGCAAGGCGCATAATACCTCGCTCTTCTTCACGAGCAATGGTACGGTGACCGTGCTTGGAACCCTCACCCTTAACGAAGGCGGGATGGATCTCAACTCGGGCGGGACAAAGATAGACGCGCAGGGCGACGTGATGATGGCTCCAGCGTTTGACGGCGGACCGGTGTTCACACCGATCACGCTGCAAATCTCGGGACCGGCGACGCGGACCGTCACCTTTCCCGTCGGGGCGAAACTCCTGCCGCTCATTGTCAACGCGCCGAATGTCACCCTAAATACAAGCGGCGCGGGGGCACTTGATTTCAGCTCGCTCGATCTGCAGTCTGCGACGAGTTTCACGAACGGTCCGGTTAACGTAATCATCAACGGTCAGGTGAATCTCGCGTCAGCGACAATTACGCAGGGCACGGGCGACCTCGCCTTTCAAAGCAGCTATACGCAAACTGCGGGCACGTTCACCGCAAGCAACGGTGCGCTCGATTTCAACGCGCCCTTCGCCTTAAACGGCGGCACATTTACCGCTCCTTCCGGTGCGATTACGTTCGGAAGCGAGGTGAGATTCCTTGCAACCGGGACATTCAATCCGAATGGCGGAACGGTTATCTTCGACGGGGCCGGGGCGGGGCAGAATCTCATGATTCCTCCTACATTCACGTTGAACAACGTGACCGTCAACAAAGCCCACAACTCGGTGCTCCTCTGGTTCAACGGAGGATCGACACTCGTCGTATCCGGCGCGCTCGCTCTGAACGATGGTAGGGTTGAGCTCAACTCGACGGCTTCCATCGACACGCAAGGCGATGTTTCGGTTGGTTCGGCCTTCGACGGCGGGTTATTGAGCAACTTTCGATTTACAGGCAGCGCGAATCAGACCTATACCAACAACGGCGGTGTAAACCCGCACGCCACGTTCTGGCGAATCAACAAATCGCCGACATCGATTGTGACCGCCGCGACGAGCCTGGAGCTAACTTCCGGCCAGCAGCTCATTATCGACAGCGGAACCTTGTATCTAAACCAGAACTCAAATCTCACGACAAGTAACCTGTTAGGCGTTGCTGCGGCGGGAAAGTTGATAAACGATTCGTCGACAACGATCACGCTCGGCGGAGACGTGTCAGTGGTCGGAGTCATGGATCTGAACGGTAGCGGTGCAACCTGCCCTGGTGCCGATACAATTCTCATCCGATCAACGAACGCCACGCAGCGCAATTTGGGCGGAAGCCTGAAGCTGATCGACGTGGATGTTCAGAACATGACTCGAGGAGGACCCGTGACTCTGTTCAGCAGTACGGACTCGGGTGGAAATTCTGCGAACTTGATATTCGACGCCAATTGTCCCACCAACGTTTCAATCAGCCCCGGCGTGGCGGGCGTTCCGTTCGGGGACTTGCAGATCTTTACCGCTGCCAGCGGCGTCGCTCCTTATACCTTCTCGATCCCAGTTAATAATTCCGGTGCGACAATCACTCAGGGCGGTAACTATACGGCCGGCAACGTCATCGGCGCTGTAGACACGGTCCGAGTTACCGATGCATTCGGATCATTCGCGGACGCCACCGTCAATGTCACGGGCAACCCCGTGCAGCTTGGCGTGATTGTCCAGCCATCAAATACCGGCTCGGGTCAACCAATAACACCGTCCGTGAGAATCGCGGTTCAAGACGCGAGCGGACGAACCATTACGACGACCATTCCTCGTCCAGTCATAACAGTTTCGATCGCAAACAATCCTTCCGGCGGGACTCTTTCCGGAACGCTGATGCAGGCAACGCAATCCGGTGTCGCGACCTTCGACAATTTGAGTATCGGCGTTCCCGGCACGGGTTATACGCTACAGGCAACCAGTAGTGGCCTTGCGACCGCAACGAGCAACCCATTTAATATCTCAGCCGGCGTACCGACGCAGGTTGGATTTGTTGTCCAGCCGTCAAACGTCCCGGCGCAAAGCATTATCGCGCCGCCCGTTCAAGTCGCGATCCAGGACGCCCTTGGAAACACGGTCGCAAGTGCAACCGATCCCGTTACCATCGCCATCGGCAACAATCCGACGTCAGGTGTCCTTTCGGGGACACTTACTAAGAACGCCGTCGGAGGCGTCGCTACTTTCTCGGACCTCAGCATTAATTTTGGAGGAACGGGATTTACATTGGTTGCCTCATCAGGCTCTTTGGTAAATGCCACTAGTACGCCTTTCGATGTCACTAGTCCTGTAATAGTCACGAACACGAACGACGATGGCCCGGGATCACTAAGGCAGGCGATCATTTTCGCCAACAACGATCCTGGAATGGGGTTTATTCGGTTCAATATTCCGGGTGCGGGGCCGTTCGTGATCAATGTCCAAACAAGTCTGCCGATGATCACCGACCGCGTTTCAATTAATGGAGGTAGCCAGCCTGGCCACGTCGACGCGCCGGTGATAGAGGTGAGAGGAGCATCGCAGTCAGTGAATGGATTTAGGATTTCTGCGGACAACTGTGTGATCCAAGAGTTATCGATAACCGGATTCAGTAATGGAATTTCGGTGCTTAGTGGGCAAGGTACTTTACTAGGTGGAAACTATATCGGACTCGAGGTAGACGGGGAGACCGCACGTTCGAATCGGATTGGCATTGTCGTAGGTTCAAGCGCAACCCAAACGGGGATTGGCGGTATCAACACCATTTCTTCGGCCTTCCGGAATGTCATCTCGGGAAACATCATTGACGGAATAAGCGTGTTCGGCCCTAACACTCAGATTGAGAAGAACTATATCGGAACGAACGCGGGTGGCACGAGCGCCGTTCCCAATACAGCGGGCGGAATCAGGATCCTCGCTAACGGGGCCATCGTCCGCGAAAACGTAATTTCTGGCAATCAACAATCCGGCTTAACCTTAGTTGGCGGGGCGACCGCAACTTCCAACATCACGAATGCACTGATCGAAAAAAATCGAGTGGGCCTTGCGGCTAATAGCCTAACGCCGATACCAAACACTGAAAACGGCATTCGGATCCTCGGCGCTGAGGCGCGAGGTGTCAGGTTGTCACAGAACCGCGTGTTTGGAAACGGCCTTCTGGGAATACTCCTCCAGACGTTCAACACGGCGGTTCCGCTGCCGAACGACCCGTCGGACCCCGACAGCGGACCGAATGGACTTCAGAACTATCCGAACCTGAATATGGCCTTCACAGTTAGCGGTACGACGCGAATCGCGGGCTCACTTAACAGCACTCCGTCCTCCGCATTCGATCTCGAATTTTTCTCAAGTCCTTCGTGCGATGCTTCTGGTAACGGTGAAGGCGAGACTTTTATCGGCTCGGCCCCTGTGACGACTGACTCAGCCGGATTTGCGAGTTTCGTCTCGCCGCAGATCACGCTTCCAGTGGCTGTCCCCAACGGAAGGTTCATAACAGCCACAGCAACCGATGCCGCGGGAAACACCTCAGAATTCTCGCGATGCACTGTCGTCGCCCCACGATCCCAAATACTCGGTGCGGTGCTATCTAGCACAGGAGTGCCGATCCCAAATGTTCAAGTCCGCCTGTCGAATTCCCAGGGAGGGACGACTAGCATCACCTCCAGTAATAGCAGCGGGAATTTCTCGTTCAGCTTCCTTCAGCCGGCTGACTACACTCTGACGGTGACCCATCCAAATCTGACTTTCACCCCCCCTGCCAGGTTTTATCCAAACCTAACCACAAATCAGGCGAACCAGAATTTCACCGCCGGCCCATCGCAGACGTTCACCGTGCGGGGACGGACGCGAACAAATGCGATCGGGATAACACCTGCAAAAGCCCGGTCCCAAAGTCGCTCAGACTTACTTCCACCGACTCCCGCCGGTGGGTTCCCGCTGCTTGGCGTAAGTTTCAATGTAGTAGGCCCGGGCATAAATCGAAATGTCACCAATGACAGTTTTGGAAACTACCGGTTCGACAGTCTTCCACCCGCGACCTACGTCTTAACACCGACGAAGCCGAATTATAATTTCAATCCGCCGGTGGCAAATATCACGATCGGGACCGACCAGACCGTCGACTTCGATGGCACATCACTCGAGCTTTCGACGCTCGCCGGTCGGATAGTTTATGACTCGGTCGGAGGCATTAAGGCGATGAACGCCGACGGTAGCGGACTTGTAACGATCTCCCCGAATTCCGCCAGAATTGCCGCCCGTATCTTCCCGCGGTTGGCCGAGAACGGGCAGCGTATCGTTTTTGTCTCCCGCAGCACAACCAATGGCGGGTCCAAGATCTTCGACATGAGTGCCGATGGCACCGGTCGGCAATTTCTTTACGAGTCGCCGTCCCGACTCTTGTTGCCGGTCTATTCACCAAACGGAAGCCGAGTTGCGTTTCACAACTCGGGTAACAGCCTGGTAATCATGAATGCCGACGGTACCGGAGCACAGTCAATCATCGGAGACTGTACGGAGCCGGACTGGTCGCCGGATGGAACTCAGATCGTGTGCGTCGAACCTTCGAACAGCACAACTACGCGTGTTAAGACCGTCAATCTAAATACGACGGCGCAGACGATGCTCGACACCACATCCGGACGAAAATTCTCGCCGCGCTGGTCGCCCGACGGCTCGAAGATCGCTTTCATTCGGAGGCAATCGGGAACCCCGGCTACACATTCTATAGTCGTGAAAAATCTTCTTGCGGGAACCGACACTTTCATGTCCGGCACAAACAATCTTTTCCAAACGTTGTCGTGGTCGCCTGACGGAGCCCGTCTTCTATTCACAAGGGACTCGATCGCGTCGGTCACTAATCTGCGACCGCCCGGCGGGAATAAGCAACTTGTTACCATCCAGGCGTCCGATGGTCAAAACATGCTTGTGATCGTCGATGGCTTTGACGGAGACAGAGTCGATTGGGGCGTGTCGAACAGTTTCGCGACGCCGGCGAGTCCGACGCCGACAACCATCCAATCCGGAGCTGTTTCGATAAGCTTCCCAAGCACGACGGGCACGGGCGGTTTCACTACCGTCACGCCGATCGAACCGAATTCAGCCGGTGCCGCACCGAACGGATTCGTGATCGGTAATTTTGCATTCGAGATCAACACCACTGCAGGCTTTACACCACCCGTTACGATCTGCATCGATCTCGACGACCCGGGCGTCCAATCAAGACCGGCCCGGGTCAGCGGTCCACCCGCGTTAATGCACAACGAAAACGGCGTGCTGGTGAATATCACGACAAGCTACGATGACACGACCCACATCATTTGCGGCCAGGCGAATTCGTTCAGTCCATTTGTGGTCGCGGAGCAAGTCGATTCCGCCCTCGCCTCTATCACGGGGCTCGTGATCGATTCGAACGGTGATCCAATGAGCGGGGTATTGGTGAATCTGACCGGTGCTGAAACTGATCAAACGCAGACTGATTCGAACGGACTGTTTAGTTTCGTAAATCTGATGAACGGCGCAAATTACAACGTTCAGCCTCTGTCAGTTGGCTATCTCTTCACGGAATACAGTCAGGATATCTTGTCAGTAACCGGTGAGAACACCGTTGTCTTTACCGGAGCCGCGAGTGCGCATCAGATCGCCGGGCGTGTAGCAGATTCGCTCGGCATCGGCGTCGCGGGCGTTACCGTTACGCTCGAGGGATCGGCTACCGACGAAGTTACGACCGACGCGAATGGCAATTACCTGTTCTTGGGCTTGCCGGCCGACGGAAGTTATTTCGTTAGTCCATTCAGCGCGGGCCTGTCGTTTAGCCCGAGTCAACTTTCGGTCGCCGCTTTGACGAGCGATGTAAGCGAGCTGAATTTACGGCGTTCGCACCGACGGCCGCGAGTGTCTCTGTCGGCGGTCGAGTATTGACGGCCGAAGGTCAGGGGATCTACAAAGCGAGGATTTCGATGACCGACACGAATGGAAATATTCGCACGGCCCTGACGAACGGCTTCGGATATTATAGGTTCGATCAAGTCGAGGTCGGAGGAGTTTATATCCTAAGCGTCGAGGCAAAGCAGCATCACTTCGAAAATCCGACGCGGACGATCAATGTAGTCGACGAATTAACCGATGTTAACTTTGTCGCACTTCCATCGATTGTCGCGGATCTTAGAGTTTTAGATCTTTCATTTCCTTCGCACTTGCAGGCTTTGCGAAGACCGAATCGGGAATCGATTTATTGAACTCTACCGTTTGATAGTTGATCCGTGAAGTCTGTGTTCCGCCGGTGAAGCGGTCGACAATGAAAGGAGTTTTTATACCATCAACCTCGATGAACTGCGCGTAGCGGTCCTCTTCTTTTATTTCTTCATTGTCGGCGTTGAGGCGCTTGTAACTTCCTTTTTGCGGCAGGCCGTCGTCGGCAGCAAATTCAAACTCGACCTCGAGCCCGTCCTTGTAGACCAACTTGATGACGTCGTTTCGTTTTCCGAGTGTCGCCGGGCGCTTCCCGACGTAAATTATATCGCCCTGTCCTCGCCAGTGGCCGCGAAGAAGATAATCGAGGCCCGTTCGAATTCCTCGTTTGAAATTTTCGACCTGCTTCTGGTCCTGTATCTTGACAAGTTCCTGGTCACCGTCATAAACCCAGCCCGTGTCTCCGACGTTCGTCTGCACCGAACGCGAACCCCCGCCTTTGAAATCCGTTCGCTCCTTGTCGGGATAAACGATGACATCGGTAAAAGTTTGGAACGATGCGACGGCGTTGTCCTTGATGACGCTGAATTTTCCGCGGCCGATCTGCGTTTTTACGTTGAGATATTTTTCGCCCCCGAGGGTTTGGACGGCTTTTTGAATTACGGCTTCGCCTTTGGCGTCGCCTTTCGTTTGAGAGGAACAGACGACTGTTAAAAGCACGCTGGCTAGAAACAGAATTAAAACACTGTGTAAGTAAGAGCAAATTGATTTCATAAGAAAAAAGGCTCCGGCGATATTATCACCGAAGCCTTTGATGCAATAAGTTCGTTTCAGGTTTAGTTCAAGCTAAACGCGTCGTTCGGCGTAACGATCACTTCGCCTTCGTTAACATCCACCATGAATCGGACTCCGGCCTTCCACAGGTTCGTGATCGGCAGCTTTACCTTCTGATCAATGTGCCGCTTCAGGAATCGGGCGCCGTATGCCGGGCTGAAGCCTTTCTCCGTCAGTAGATTGACCGCGGCTTCCGTGATCTCGACGATCTTACCTTGGCGTTCCATGTTGCGCTTCAGTTTCGCGAGATAGAGCCGGGCGATATCGCGGACCTCATCCATCGTTAGCGGCGAGAAAACAATGATCTCGTCGATACGATTTCGAAACTCCGGCGTGAATCGGGTTTCCGCTGCCTTCATCGCTTCGCCGCGGATCTGCATTATATCGCCATGCGATTTCTGCCCGAACCCGAGCGGTTTCTCGTAACGCTTGAAATTCTCAGATCCGAGATTCGACGTCATAATAACGATCGCGTCTGAAAGGTAAACTTTCTTTCCGCGGCCATCCGTCATCCACCCTTCATCGAATGCCTGCAGAAACAGATTCATCAAATACGGCGATGCTTTCTCAACCTCATCAAGCAACAGAACAGTGTACGGATTGTCGCGAAGCTGCTCGGTTAATATTCCGCCGCGTTCACTGCCGACAATACCTCGCGGCATTCCGATCAGTTTTTCAATTCCGACCGTGCCTTCGCCGTATTCCGACATGTCGATGCGGATCATCTTGCCTTCGTCACCGAACATGAATTCGGCAACCGCTTTTGCGAGCTCCGTCTTACCGACTCCCGTGGGTCCGAGGAAGAGCAACACGCCATCCGGCGCGTAATGATTGTCTTTCAGCGGGCCCTTGTTCAAACGCAGGCGTTCGGCGACCGCGCGAACCGCATCCTTCTGGCCGATAACGCGGTGACCGAGGTCGATCTCCATCTGCGAAAACCGGTCCGACGTGTCGCGATAGATCATGTCTTTCGGAATACGCGATTCCTGAGAGATGACCTCAATGATGTGCTCAGCCTTTACGACGAGCGATGCCGGCTCGTTGATCTCAACCTTTACCGATGCAGTGTCCAACCAACCGATAGCCTTGTCCGGAAGGTGAAGATTGCGAATGTATTTAGGCGACATTTCAAGAGCAGTGTTGATTGCTTCGTCCGATATCGTGACCGAGTAATTTTTCTCGAGTCTCGGCTTTAGTCCAAACAGGATCGCCCGCGTTTCGTCGATCGTCGGCTCTTCGACCTTGACCAGACGGAACCGTCGAGCAAGGGCTTCGTCGTCGCTGATGTATTCCTTGTACTCGGTCGAGGTTGTCGCACCGATTATCCGCAACTCGCCGCGAGCAAGTGCCGATTTGAACATGTTCGCCGCATCAGATGACGTTCCGAGAGCAGCTCCGGCACCGATGATCGTGTGAGCTTCGTCGATGAATAGAATGATGTGATCTTTTTCTTTTACTTCATCAATGATCCCTTTGATACGTTCTTCGAACATACCGCGCAGCATGGTGCCGGCGACAAGGCCGCCCATCTGCAGCTGAACGATATGCGAATCGCGAAGACGTGCCGGAACCTTTTCCGGTTCAAGCTCGATCAATCTTGCCAAACCTTCGACCACCGCAGTTTTTCCAACACCCGGTTCGCCAATTAGCATCGGCGAGTTCGAACGTTCGCGGTGCGAGAGTATTTCGATCATCTGCAGGATCTCTTTCTCACGCCCGATCGTCGGCGGGATCTTATCCTGCCGTGCGAGCTTATTCATCGAAACACCGAAGTGGCGAAGGAAACTCGGAAGCTCGTATTTCTGTCGCGTGCGTTCTTCTTCCTTCTCGCGCTTCCGGATCCGCGTTCTCGCCGTCTGGGCAACTTCTTCCGAAGGCACGCCCAGATTTTGAAGCACGTCATTCAAGATGCTCCGCTCGTCGTTGGAAAGAACATAGAAGATGTCGCTGCCGTCGATAACACGTCGGCCCTGCGATCTCGCGCGGTCCATCGCGCGCTTGAACAGCTCAGTTGTTTCCGGCGCAATTCGAAATCCCTTCCCGGTATGTTGGCGGCCCATTTCCATCCGCTTCTCGATCAGCAGCTTTACTGATCGCGGATCGACCGCGAGATCGCGCATCGTCGAGCTGAAGAGGTCATCCTCCTCACTCGCGACGGCGTGCAAGATGTGTTCGATGGCAACGTAGTTTTGATCGCGCTTTCTCGACTCGCCCAGAGCCGTTTCTAAAACGCGTCGGCCACTCTCGCTGAATTTGTCTTTGTATGCGTCAATGTCGGCCATATATATGATTAAAACTGCCGGAAAGTTGGATGCGGGCAAGCGGGAAATCGCCGTCCAACATCATCATAGCATTTAGAAAAGAACGTCGAAACAAATTTATAAGCACTCCCAAACGCCTCGACGTATCGTTATTTATTCGTCAATTACGCGGCACCCGATGCACGGGCCTTTCCGACCTGAACCTTCGCGGGTCGAAGCAGCCGATCACCAAACCTATATCCACGAGAATATTCAGCCGTTATCGAGCCTTCCTTCTCTGTATCAACTTCGGCCATATCAATGGCTTCGTGCAGCTCAGGATCAAACTTTGTGCCAATTGACGGAACAGTTTCGACTCCGACACTCATCAACGCTTGCTCGAACGAACGCGCCGTGCCTTTCACACCGTCGCGAAGGTGATCGACTGACGGATCCTGCTCGCTTGCGGCGATGGCCAGGTTCAAATTGTCGAGCACCGGCAACAGTGTGATCAAAAAATTGAACTGGCCCTGCTTTGAACGATCTTCGAGCGTCTTCATCAGACGCGCACGCATCTCGGCAGTTTCAGTTTCAAGTTTCGTTTTTGCTTCTTCAAATTTCGCTTGTACTCCGACAAGCTTTGCTTCAGCTGCCTCGCGTCGTTCCGTCTCCACCTTGAGCTTGGTTTCAAGCTCGATCTCGCGTGGCGACTTGAGCGGCAATTCCGCGCCTTCTGTTCTCGCACCTTCGCGAATACCTTCTTCCGTAACGCGACGCTTATCGTTCACCGGTATCTTCACCGGATCGTCGTCTATAAATTCCCCGTTATAAGGATCGTCCTGATTCATTTTCTTTCTCTTAAACATCCTGTCATCAAGTGTGAACTATGAAATGTGAACTGTGAAGCGGAAATGATCCGAGTTTTCATTCATCAATCACCGTTCACCGTTTACGCTCGAGCTTCCGCACTTATCATAGGAGAGAACTTCATCTCACCATTCTCAGCCGAGATCCGTACGGTCTGGCCACTTGCGATATCGCTCTTGAGCAAGCTCACCGCAAGCGGGTTCTGGATCAGCGTCTGGATCGCCCGTTTCAACGGTCGCGCTCCGTAAACCGGGTCGTAACCCTCTGTCACAAGCAGGTCCTTTGCCGATTGGTCAAGCTCGATGGCGATACCACGCTCTTCTAAAGTCTTACGCAACTTCTCGAGCTGGACATCGATGATCTCGGCGATCTGCTCTTTGCCCAATTGCTTGAATACGACGATGTCATCAATGCGGTTCAGGAACTCCGGTTTGAAGTGATCGCGCAGAACCTGAAGCACGTTCGTTCTGATGTCACGATCGACGAGCGGATTCTCGGTCGCAGCCTGTATTTCCCGCGAACCGAGATTGGACGTCATGATGAGGACCGTGTTCTTAAAATCGACAACGCGGCCCTTCGAATCTGTAAGTCGTCCGTCATCCAGGATCTGAAGCAGCACGTTGAAAACGTCCGGATGCGCTTTTTCGATCTCGTCGAACAGCACGACCGAGTAGGGTCGCCGTCTCACCGCTTCCGTCAATTGTCCGCCTTCTTCGTAACCGACATATCCCGGAGGTGCACCGATCATCCTCGCTACGGCGTGTTTCTCCATGTATTCCGACATGTCCAGCCGGACCATCGCACGCTCGTCGTCAAAAAGAAATTCGGCAAGTGCTCTCGCAGTCTCGGTTTTTCCGACGCCGGTCGGCCCGAGGAATATGAATGAGCCGACGGGACGGTTCGGATCCTGC
>JANMUW010000059.1:0-15970 GCA_031392105.1 Acidobacteriota bacterium
CACGACGACGCCGCGGCCATAGTCCTGGATCGCCCCGGCGACTATTTCCGATGCCGATGCCGATCCGCCGTTGATCATTACGACAAGTGGAAAGTTCTCGATCTGGCCGCCATTCGAACGAAGCTCCTGCGTTTTGGCATAACGGGCGCGTCCCTTAACAGAAACGACCGTTTGACCGCTCGGAACAAATTTGCCGACGACGTCTATCGCTTGAGGCAGAAGGCCGCCGGGATTTCCGCGGAGATCCAAGACAAGACTCTTCATTCCCTGCTTTTGAAGATCCTTGATCGCGTCGCTTAGCTCGGACGATGTCGTCTCTTGGAATCCGCCGGTCAACCCGACGTATCCAACTCCGTTCGGCAACATGAAGTAGCTGCGAATCGAAGGAAGCGGAACCCCCCCTCGCACGATCTCAAAGTCAAGCGGAGCGTTGGATGCGACTCGTTCGATCCTGACCTTTACGGGCGTTCCGCCCTTCCCACGAACGTTCTTAGATACTTCCGAGCTCGTCCAACTGGTCGCGTCCTTTCCGTCTACCTGCACAAAACGATCGCCGTAACGGAGCCCGGCTTTATCAGCCGGCGTATTCGGGATCACGGACTGAACGTAAACCCCATCGCGATGCTGCAGGATCGAAACACCGATCCCGTAAAATTGCGATGCCTGTTCCTCATAAAGTTTTCTGAATTCGTCGCGCGTGAAGAACGATGAGTGCGGGTCAAGCGTCCAGAGCATGCTCTGGATCGAGCTGTCCGCGATCTTCTCGCGGTCGACGTTGCCGCCATAGTTCTTATCTATGACCTCGAGAGCCTCAGTATAATCCGAGACAATCCTGCCGGCCGTCACGTTCGAATCGGCCGAAGTTGTCGAGGACAGACGGCCGAACAAACCGCCGAAAACCGCACCGACCACGACTAAAACAACGGCACCGATCGCAAAATTTCTATTCATTAGAACTCCAGAATCCCTGAAAGTATAGCATAAATTAGTTGTCGAAATTTCGGCGGCGGTTGTCGCCGAAATCAGCCGAAGAAGATATACGTACGCCGCGAGTGTATTGTTTGGCCTCGAAGAAACACTGTGTTCTTTGCGACCGGGTCGAGTACGGTCGATCGGATTTACATTTATAGGACAACGCTTTACCATTTACACTTCGCTCGATGACACCAGAGATATCCATTGTTATACCGGCTTTCGAAGAAGATGCTCGTGTCGGCGAGTCGATCACGCGAATCCTCGAATTTATCAAGAGCTCAGAGATCAGGGCCGAATTGATCGTTGTCGATGACGGATCGAACGACCGTACAGCGGAGGTTTCTCAAGCCGCCTTCGAAACGGCAGAAGAAGTACCGACCCAAGTAGTTAGGTACGACCAGAATCGAGGCAAAGGGTTTGCGGTGAAGACGGGCCTGCTTGCAACGTCTGCGGATATCGCATTGTTTTCCGATGCGGACCTTTCGACCCCCATCGAAGAGTTGCCGAAGCTAGTCGATCCGATCCGCAACGGCGAGTACGATCTGACTTTCGGATCGCGGGCACTCGACCGGAGCCTGATCGGTACTCATCAGCCGTGGCGACGCGAGCAGGGCGGGAAGGTCTTCAATCTCGTTGTGCGCACGCTGACCGGTATGCCGTTCTGGGATACACAGTGCGGCTTCAAGGCTTTCAACATGACAAAGTTCCGACCGCTGCTAAAACTAATGCAGATCGACCGCTTTGGTTTCGATGTTGAGTTCCTTTACGTGGCCCAATTGCATGGGCTGAGATTGAGAGAAATTCCTGTTCGGTGGAACAATGACGAACGAAGCAAGGTGAGTGTCGTACGCGATAGCCTGCGAATGTTTAAAGAGGTGACTGAGATCCGCCGAAATGCGAAGCGAGGGTTATACGGCCATGGCAGCGAAACTTAACGTCAACATCGATCACGTAGCGACCATTCGCGAGGCGCGCAAAACGATCGAACCGAGCATCGTGACCGCCGCGGTTATTTGTGAACAGTCCGGAGCGGATGGGATCACGGTGCACCTTCGCGGTGACCGCCGGCATATCCAGGACCGCGACATCGAATTGCTTCGCGAAGTGGTGACGACCTATCTCAACGTCGAGATGGCGGCGACCGAGGAAATGGTGGCGATCGCCTTGCGAACAAAACCCGAAGCCGTCTCGCTCGTGCCCGAGAGCGCGAATGAAGTTACGACCGAAGGCGGACTTGATGTGATCGGAAATTTCGAGACCGTAAAGAAAGCCGTCGCAAAACTCAAGGAAGCCGGGATCTTTGTGAGCATCTTTATTGATCCCGATCTTGAACAGATAGAAGCTGCGGCCGGCCTCGGTACTCAGCAGGTCGAACTCTGCACGGCGGAATACGCCGAGATGACCTTGAGCTCACGCGCTGCCCATGGCGACGGAGCGCAAAAAGCCGCGGCGGAAATTAGTCGCATCGGGAGTGCTGCTGCTCATGCAAAGAAACTTGGCCTGATCGTCGCCGCGGGTCATGGATTAACTTACCGCAACGTCGGAGCACTCGCCGCCATTCCCGATATCTCCGAATTTAATATCGGGCATAACATCGTTTCTCGCGCTGTGTTCGTCGGATTAAATCAGGCGGTTCAAGAGATGGTCGAGGCAATTCGAAGCTCGTAGGACGCAGGACGAACGATAATAGCCCCGCGATTCATCGCCGGGCTATTATCTTTCGTCCCTGCCGGGACTTTTTGAAAACCTTACATGGCATTCCGCACTAAGCGCACTCTAAATTACTTCACCGTGAACTTCAGATCGTCCGCACTCTGCGCTAGCTTTTGATCGTTGGCGTTGTATGCTTCGATCTTCGGATTATAGCTACCGGGCTTGAGAGGCTTGTCGACAATTATCGAAACATCCTCAACACGCTTGCCGATAAAATCGTAGGGAGCTTCTGCTCCCGTGGTTGCGTCGGCGAAAAGACTGAGCTTGTAATAGGCTGCGTCAGGGTATGCGTCCCACTTCACCTCAAGGCCCTCCGGTACGACCTTCGAACCGGATTTCGGATTCACAACTTTTAGATCATTCTTGAAAAGATTTGTATCCGGTGCGAAGTACGTCGTGTCCGCCTCGATATTGTACTTCGCGGCTGCTATCACACCTGAGGTCACGAACACGTAATAAGGCGTATTGAAGACCTTGACGGTCAAGCCCTCGTAAATCCCAGGCGGCACGTTCTTGATCACATACTCACCAGCCTCGTCGGTCTTCGCCGTGAACGTATCTCCACTGCACCCGCCAAAGAACCGATTGAATGTCTTGCACAGTTTCACATCGACACCAGCAGCCGGCTTGTCGTTGAAAAATGCCTTGCCCTGCACGTTCCCCTTACCCGCAGCCGGCTTTTCTTTTTCTACACCGGTACCCGACGGGATCGTCCCGTCTTCGTTTGGCTGAGCGGCCTTCGAATTCGCTTTCGTGCTTTCTGTGTTCGCTGCGGTGTTCGCGTTGGTATCGGTGGCAGCCTTGTCGAACGCCTTGCAGCCAAAAAGAACTGCGACGGCAAAAATTAATGTGAGTAGAGTTTCGGATCTAAATCGCATGAATTCAATCTCCTGGTAGTTTCACTCTTGGATGTGTGAGTTTTCGAAGCTCGAATCAAGCTTCATGTGGATCGAATAGGATTGTAAAGGTAAGTAAAGAAATTTGCGAGTGCTAAAGAAGTGGTCGCCACCGGTGATCTTCCTCTGCGTTCTCTGCGAGCTCTGCGAGCTCTGCGTGAATAAGTTTTCTCTTTCACGCAGAGCTCGCAGAGAAAACCGATAAGACTAGTTCATAGCACCGACTTTAGGGCTTGACCTGTATACGACTTCTTCACTCGCACGACTTCTTCCGGCGTTCCGGTCGCGACGACCTTGCCGCCGCCCGATCCGCCTTCGGGGCCAAGGTCGATGATGTAGTCCGCGGATTTGATCACGTCGAGATGATGTTCGATGACGATCACCGTATTTCCCGTATCGACGAGTTTCTGGAGCACCTCGAGCAACTTGTGCACGTCGGCGAAATGAAGGCCCGTCGTCGGTTCATCCAGGATATAGATCGTCTTTCCTGTTGCGCGTTTTGAAAGTTCCTTCGCGAGTTTGATCCGCTGCGCCTCGCCTCCGCTCAAGGTCGTCGACGACTGTCCGATCTTGATGTAACCCAACCCGACATCGAGAAGCGTTTCCAGCTTCTGCTTGATCTGCGGAATGTTCTCGAGGATCGGCAGTGCGTCCTCGATCGTCGTATCGAGAAGGTCCGCGATCGACAAACCCTTATACTTCACCGCCAGCGTCTCGCGGTTGTAACGCTTGCCGCGGCACACGTCGCAAGTCACATAAACGTCGGGCAGGAAATTCATCTCGATGCGTTTCATGCCATCGCCTTCGCAACCTTCGCATCGACCGCCCTTCACGTTGAATGAAAAGCGTCCGGCTTTGTAACCGCGCGTGCGCGATTCCGGCAGCATCGCGTAAAGTTCGCGGATCGGCGTGAACAAACCGGTGTACGTCGCGGGATTCGAACGCGGCGTTCGACCGATGGGAGTCTGATCGATCTCGATGATCTTGTCGACGAGATCCAAACCTTCGACCGAATCATGCTCAAGCGGTTCTATCGCCGCTGTATAGACGTGGCTGTAAAGTGCGGGATACAAGATGTCTTCGACGAGTGTCGACTTGCCGGATCCCGACACGCCGGTCACGACCGTCAACAAGCCGAGCGGAAACTCGACATCGATATTTTTTAAGTTGTGCGCGCGCGCGCCTTTCACTCGAATGCGATTGCCGTTCGGCAAGCGTCGAACATCCGGGATGTCGATCTTCAGCTCACCGTTCAAATATTGCCCGGTAAGCGAATCAACGTTCTTCCGAATCTGCTCAGGCGTACCCGTCGCAACGATCTCACCGCCGTGCGTTCCGGCGAGCGGACCGAGATCAACAACATAATCCGCATGCTCGATCGTTTCCTCGTCGTGCTCGACGACGAGAACGGTATTGCCTAAGTCGCGCAGCATGTGAAGCGTTTGAAGCAGCTTCTGATTGTCACGGGGATGCAGGCCGATGCTCGGCTCGTCAAGAACGTAGAGCACTCCACGGAGCTGTGAACCGATCTGCGTCGCCAAACGAATGCGCTGCCCTTCACCTCCCGACAAAGACGCCGAAGCACGATCCAGTGTGAGATAACCCAGACCGACGGCTGTGAGAAATTTCAATCTATCGCGAATCTCTTTCAACACCAATCCCGCGATCTTTCCTTCGCGTGCGTTGAGCTTGATGTCATCGATCTTCTTCACCGATTCGTCGATCGGCAGCATTGTGTAATCGCCAATGCCGAGCCCGTTGACTTTCACAGCCAGGCTTTCGGGCTGCAGGCGTGCTCCCTTGCAAACCGGGCATGGGTGCGGAGCGATCATATCTTCGAGGGCGATCTTCGTTTTCTCTGAAGGCGGATTTTCCATCCGATCGCGCATCGTGCGCAAGGCGCCTTTCCAATCGCTTTCGTACCTGTAAGTTCCCTGCCGAAACGTCAGACGACGTTTCGTTCCATTAAAGAATGCGTCGCGGATCTCGACGGGCAGGTCGCCGAACTTCGTTTTAAGCAACTCGTCGCCGGAACCTTTCGGCTTTCCTAAAATCTTTTTCTTCACCTTGCTGAGCAGCGAATCGTCGGGTGGTTCGAGCTTGTCCCCGTCGGAGAATTTTTCGATGATCGCGTTGAGAGCGGATTGCAGGTAGTTTCCGCTCGACTTATCGACGCCGCCGAGGAACTTCATCCTCCCGGCCTTCTGCGATTGATCCGGGACGATCTTGTTCGCGTCGATCTCCATCACGGTCCCAAGCCCCTGGCAGCGCTTACACGCGCCGTATGCGGAGTTGAACGAGAACGAACGCGGTTCGAGCGTCGCTATATTGATCCCGCAATTTATGCACGCCATCCGCTCGGAATAAAGTTTTTCTTCGCCATCGACGATCGAAACGAGGACAGCCCCACCCGTCAGACGCAACGCGGTCTTTACCGATTCGCTTAGCCGCTCCTTCACGCCTTCCTTCATCAACAGGCGATCGACAACGACTTCGATCGTGTGATTGCGACGCTTGTCTAATTCGATCTCTTCATCGAGCTGCCGCATCTCGCCGTCTATCCGGGCTCGGACGAATCCTTCCTTGTGAAGTTTCTCGAGTTCCTTCTTGAATTCGCCTTTGCGGCCGCGAACGGTCGGGGCGAGGATCATGACACGTTCGCCTTCGGGAAGACTCAAGATCCCGAAAACGATCTGCTCGAGCGATTGACGGGTGATCGGCTCACCGCATTGATGGCAGTGAGGCTGACCGATCGACGAGAAAAGCAGGCGGAGATAATCGTAGATCTCGGTAACGGTTCCGACGGTTGAACGCGGCGATCGTGAGACTGTTTTTTGTTCGATCGATATCGCCGGGCTCAGGCCCTCGATCGAATCGACATCGGGTTTTTCGAGCTGATCGAGAAATTGGCGTGCGTACGCCGATAACGATTCGACATATCGGCGCTGCCCTTCGGCGTAGATCGTGTCGAACGCGAGACTAGACTTCCCGGATCCGGACAGACCGGTAATCACCGTGAATTTGTTCCGCGGAATCTCGACATTGATGTTCTTGAGGTTATGCTGGCGTGCCCCGCGAACCGTGATCTCTTTAATACTCATTACGGTGAAGAATCCGGCTATATACCGAAACGAGTATTCTAGCGCTGCATAGGGGAATTATACCAAACGGCCAGCGCCGAAGGCGCGTAGTAATTTAGCCAGGGCCGTTGGCCCTGGCTAAATTACACCCTCACCTTCGGTGTTCGGGAATGAGATGTAGGCAAAAGGCGCTGACGATGTAGCATCCGTCTCCCGTCTCCCGTCTTCTTCGAAGGCACGCTGATTGCGACACGCATCGATTAGGTACTTTCCGTCCTGAGACAGTACGGGCTCGGAAACCAAACTAAGATTATGATGACAATCGCAAGAAGTTTGTGGTTTACGGAGCAGGAGCCGGATAACCCGACTCCACATCCGATCGAGCCGATCACTCCTGAGCCGATTAACCCGACTGATCCGTATCCCGTCTCGGACCCGATACATGAACCGGGTAGCCCTGAGCCGGCTCCGTTTCCAACACCGCCGGAACCGATCCCGCAATTCCCGCCCGATGTGACTTTCTAAACAAGCCACCGGACCGCAATGAGCGAGACAACCGAAACGATGACCCAGAGAATGGCTCCCTGAAATAGGGGGCGCCATCTCGTAGTTTTCACGCTTTCAAGCGTCAAGCTCGTACCGATCAGAAATAGCGTTACGGTCATCCCCGCTTTTGCCAAATTTACGAGAGCATCGAAAAAGCTCGGCTCGACCCAGAGTGGTGCATACGTTCGCGCGACCACTGCAAGAAAGAACAGCCCGATAAACCATGGGATCGCGATCTTCGCCTTCGCGTTCGGATATCGCCTCCGGTAAAGGTACATCAGCATCAGCGCGACCGGAGCGATCCAAAGCGCGCGTGCGAGTTTAACCGTCGTCGCCGTAGATAACGCTTCGCTGCCGTAAGCCGCGGCGGCTCCGACCACCGAGCTAGTATCATGTATTGCGATCGCTGACCAGATCCCGAACTGACGCTGCGTCAACCCGAGCCCGTGACCGATCGTCGGAAAAAGAAAGAGTGCGATCGCATTGAGCACAAATACTGTCCCAAGCGAAATTGAGATCTGTTCGGGCTCGGCTTCGATCCCAGGCGCCGCAGCGGCGATCGCGCTTCCGCCGCAGATCGCCGTTCCGGTCGAGATCAGTGCCGATATCCGGCCGCGAACTTTAAGGAGTCTTCCGAGCGCATAGCCGAGTGCAAGTGTTCCGAAGATCGTCGCGACTGTTAGTAGAATTCCATCTTTACCCGCTTCGTAGATCGATTTCAGATTCATCCCGAAACCGAGAAGCACGACGGATGACTGCAACAAAATGCGAGTGGGTGCCCCGTTGAGGTCGGGGAAAGGGCTGCCAAACGTGAGTGCCACGACCAATCCAAGGGCGAGGGCGAGCGGCGGCGAGCCGTATGGAGTAAGAATGAAAATGACGAGGAGGATGAAGAGAGTCTTCTTCATAAAGTGAAAAAGTTTAATGGTGAAAAAGTGAAAAAGGAAATCTCGCGCTCCTTTTTCACCTTTTCACCCTTTTCACCTTTTCACTTTACTTCGCTTTCCCTTGATTCGCGACCGCTTCCTGTGCTTTGCGGATCGCTTCCTGATCACCGAGATAGTAGTTCTTGATCGGCTTCAACATCTCGTCGAGTTCGTAGACGAGGGGAATACCCGTCGGGATATTGCGGTTGACGATCTCGTCATCCGAGATCGTGTCGAGATACTTCACCAACGCGCGAAGGCTGTTGCCGTGAGCCGCGATGATCAGCCGCTTGCCCTCCCGGACCCTCGGCATGATCTCGCCCTCGAAGTACGGCACGACCCGCGCAACCGTATCCTTCAGGCACTCCGCCTTTGGAAATTTTCCGGGCTCGATCGAGCAGTAGCGCGGATCTTTGCCGAGGTAGCGGTCATCTGTTTCTTCCAGCGCGGTAGGAGGGATGTCGAAACTTCGGCGCCAAATTAAGACCTGCTCTTCACCGTATTGCGCCGCAGTCTCAGCTTTATTCAATCCTTGAAGACCGCCGTAATGACGTTCGTTCAGCAGCCACGATTTCGTCTCCGGAATCCACATCAGGTCCATTTCGTCGAGGATGATCCAGAGTGTCCGGATCGCACGTTTCAAGACGGATGTGTACGCTTCGTCGAACGTGAACCCTTCAGCTTTCAGAAGCTTGCCCGCCGCGTGAGCCTCTTCTCTTCCCTTCTCGGAAAGATCGACGTCCTTCCATCCTGTGAATCGATTTTCCTTATTCCATTCGCTCTCGCCGTGCCGGATCAAGACTAATTTATGCATATCAAATAATTTACTACACCCAGTTCGAACAAACTAGAAACTAAAAAGTGAAATTGGAGAATCCAGTTTTCAGTTTTTAGTTTTCAGTTTGTCCGAAAGAATCCGCTTTACTTCCCCGACCAAATATAACGAACCGGTAACCACGATCACCCCGTCGGCACTCGTAACGTCCTGAGCCTTGGCGATCGCCGCGTCGACACTGTCAGTCAGGACTACATTCGGACGATCGATTTCATCCGGGATATCGGCCAGAATCGCCTCCGCTGATATTGCTCGCGTGTTATCCGGCCTCGTTAGGATTAGGTTTTCTGCTATCGGAAACAAGATCGCCCCCGTTTCAGCGACGTCCTTGTCATCCATAGATCCGAAAACCATCGTGATCGGCTTCGGGATAAACTCGTCAAGAAACGATCGAAGCGCTGTTGCGCCTCCGATGTTGTGGGCGCCATCGAGAAGAAATTGGCCGATGAACTCCAGACGACCGGGATGTTTCGCGGTCTCAAGTCCTGTAGAGATTGCGTTTGAATCGACGGGAAGACCAGACGCTTTAAGGATTTCGGCAACACCAATCGCCAAGGCAGCGTTCTCGATTTGATGTTCACCCAGCATGTCCCACAGGAGTATGTTGCCGTAGCTTGCGCGATCGGTGGTAAAAGTCGCGATCAACGTTGGAAGGACGTCACGGTCTCGTTTCACCAGGACGTCTCCAGTCGACCACGTCGCATCGACGCCGACTTCAAGGCAGCGGCCGGCGATCACCTTTTCAACTGCACGCGATTGCCGCAGGATCACGGCCCTTGAGCCCTCGTGGATTATCGCCGCTTTCTCGGCTGCGATCTCTTCTATTGTGTCGCCGAGATACTGTTGGTGGTCGTAGTCGATCCGCGTGATCGCGGCGATCTCGGCATTTGCCGCGGTCGTTGCGTCGAGTCGTCCTCCGAGACCGGTTTCGAGGATCGCCAGTTCGACTTTCGCTTTGGCGAATGCGACGAGCGCGATCGCCGTCAGTTGTTCGAAGTAAGTCGGAATGCTCTGTATCTCACCAGCTGCAGCCATCGATTCGGACACTTCGCGAACTCGCGTCGCTAGTTCGGAAAACTGCTCTTCACTCAGGTCGACACCATCGATCTTCACCCGTTCGGTCATCGAGACGAGATGGGGCGATGTGTACATTCCAGTTTTGATCCCGGCTTGCAGGCATATCGAATTCAAAAACGCACACACCGAACCTTTGCCGTTCGTCCCCGCAACCTGCACTTTCAAATATTTCGTCTGCGGATCGCCGAGCGCCGCGAGAAGCTTTCGAATATTCTCAAGCCCGAGCTTCATCGCCGACACTTCGTTGCCGAGCGATAAGAGATAGGCCTCTGTTTCTTTGAAATTCACTGAACGTATTTTTCAGGAAAGGCCACGGGCTTAGCAAACCGTTATTTGAATTTCTGGACATTGGGGTTAAAGTTTTGAAACACCCAATGGTAGAGACGAGATCATTAATCACAGGCACCGGCAGCGTAATTCCCGATCTGCTGGTCCCGAATTCACACTTCGAGTCGAGCGAGTTTTACGATCGGAGTGGAGCTCGCATGGACAAAAGCGGAGCCGAGATCGTCGCAAAGCTCGAAGCCATCACCGGAATTCGCGAACGCCGGTACATCCCCTTCGAGCAGGATTCGATTCAATTGATGACGGACTCATCGCGACTGGCCGTCGAGGATGCAGGGCTCGAAGTCGACGATCTTTCCGGGATCATTGTCGCCCACAATGCCGGCAACATGGTTCCCGACACAGGCGCGTTTCATACTGTGCCAAACCTCGCCGCTTCGCTAAAACACGAGCTTCACTCAACGAATCACAATTGTTTTGCGTACGACGTTCTGTTCGGTTGCCCGGGCTGGCTGCAGGCGATCATCCAGGCGCATCATGCGATCCAATGCGACGGTGCCGAGCACATTCTTGTCACCGGACTCGAGGTCGCGTCGCGTCTGCTCGACCCGCACGATCCGGATTCGATGATACTTGCCGACGGTTGCGGTGCGTGCGTCGTTTCGTGGTCGGACAGCGGTGAGGCAGGTGTCGTTTCTTATTCGACGTTTTCGCATGCGATGGATGACAATCGAATTATCTACCTCGGCCCGTCGAACAAGCCGGGCGTGGAAGGTAGTTGTTATTTTCATATGAACGGCCGAGCCGTTTACAAATACGCTACCGAATGGGTGCCGAAAGTAATCGCGGACGCACTCGACAAATCGGGCCTGCAGATAGGCGACATCGATCTCTTCCTCTTCCATCAGGCGAATGCAAAAATGCTTGAGGCGATCGCCTCGAATCTTGCGGATCTCTGCGAGGTCCCACCAGAAAGTTTGCGGGACAGAATTCCGACGACTATTGATTTTTTAGGAAACACATCCGTCGCAACGATCCCGACGATGCTCGATCTAATTCGTAAACAGAAATTGGAAGGCTATGAGATTCACGACGGTGATGTTGTCGTAATGGCGTCAGTCGGCGCAGGCATGCACTGCAATGCAATTGTGTACAAGTTTTGAGATTTCGCAGTATTCTAGTTCTGCCGGACGCACTCCGCGACAAAAAATCAAATGAAACGAATTTTCTTAGTGTTTCTTCTCATCGGCTCTGGTGCCTTCGGCTCGATCCGCGCTCAGGCGCAGGTCAAAGATGTGTCAGACATCCGAAGCCTGCTGTATCAGGTCAGCGGCAAGGGCATAAAACAACCGTCGTATATTTTTGGAACCTTTCACGCTGTCTGTCCCGGGGACATGGTTCCGTTAGAAAGCCTTGATACTTACATAGGCCAAACGGAACAAATGATGATGGAGGTCGATATGGACGACGCTGCGGAAATGCAGCTTATGACAAAAGGGATCATGATTCCCGATGGAAAAACCTTGAAGGACTTTCTCACGCCCGAGCAATTTACAAAGGTTGACGAGATGGTAAAAAACTTTCTCGGCTATTCCGTCGAGAACGTAAAGATGGTTAAGCCGATGGTCTTAAGCGTGCTCGTATTGATCAGCCCAAAAGTCATCGGATGCACCCCGACCGTCCTCGACCTCTCTTTGATGCAAAACGCAGTGTCTAAGAAGAAACCTGTCGTCGGTTTGGAAACTGTAGCGTCTCAGGTGGAAGCGATCGATAGCAAGCCGATCAAGAAACAAGCGACAGAGCTTTATGAAATCGCCCGCGATCCGCAGAAATCCATCGAAGAGTTTAAGAGTCTGATAGCAGCTTACAAGCTACGTGACCCGGACAAGCTGTTCGAACTGACGAATAGCATGATGACTGGCGATAGAGAATTCCAAACCCGATTGCTCGATGACCGCAACAAGGCGTGGATCCCAAAGCTCGAGATCGCGTTCAAAGAAAAACCGACGTTCGTAGCGGTTGGCGCGGGTCATCTCGGTGGAAAGACCGGAGTGATAGCTCTGCTTCGAGCAAAAGGTTACGAAGTCAAACCAGTCAAGCTCTAGCCAACAGCCGTCGGTGATAGTTTATCTGGCCGAGATGGTAGTTGAAGTGTGTAGCCAGGTGAGTAAGAAAGGCGCCCGTCGTTAAGGGTTGGCCGAAGACCTCGATCGGGTACGTCTTTTCAAAATCTTCGTCAGTCAGTTTCGCAAGTGTGATCTTCACCGATGCGAGTGCGGCATCGATCTCGGCAAAGAGTTCCGCACGGGTCGAAGCCCTGGATGCGAACTCTGCATCACGGTCGCGGACATAATCCGTACCGCCAAGGGTGGCTCCGAAGAAATGCTGCAGATTTCCCGTCAGATGCTGGCAGAGATTCCCTGCTGAGTTCGTAACGTCTCCGCTCGTTTTCCAAAGATCCGCCTCATTCTCAAACTGTTCGATCTCAGCCTTGAGTTTGATTACATCGCGTTCGTAAAGTTCGAGAAGGATTTCTTTAAGCATGCCGGTACCAGCTGAGCACATCGCCCTGATCACGCGCGGGCTTGTGCGCTTTTATTCATCATAAAATTCAGCGACCGAATGACCGCGTCGCGCAGTTCGCGGCGATCGACGACCATGTCGACCATTCCGTGCTCGAGAAGGAATTCACTTCGCTGAAATCCTTTCGGTAATTTCTGACGGATAGTTTGTTCGATCACACGCGGTCCGGCGAATCCGATCAACGCCTTCGGCTCAGCCATGATCACATCGCCCAACATCGCAAAGCTCGCGGTAACACCGCCCGTCGTCGGATCGGTGAGTACAGAAATAAACGGTAGGCGTGCGCCGTGAAGCATCGAAAGAGCCGCAGAGATCTTTCCCATCTGCATCAGGCTCAGCGTTCCTTCCTGCATGCGTGCTCCACCCGATGCCGAGAAGATGACCACTGCACCGCGATTCTCCAACGCACGTTCGATCAGCAGCGTGATCTTTTCACCAACGGCAGATCCCATCGAGCCGCCGATGAATGACATGTCCATCGCACCGGCGTAGACGAGATGGCCACCTACCTTTCCCGTCCCCGAAACGATCGCTTCAGGCAATCCGGAGCTCTCAGTTGCCTGAACGAGCCTATCCTTGTATGGCTTAGTATCGACGAACTCAAGCGGATCGCCCGAGGTTATGTGTTCGTCGAGCTGCTCGTACTTTCCGTCATCGAACAGTTGGTCGAGCCTTTCGCGTGCGGCGAAGCGAAAATGGTGGTCACAGTGAGGACAGACCTGGAATGACTCGATCAGCTCGCGTTTATAAAGCGAACTGTCACACTCAGGACATTTTACGAAGATACCTTCTGTCTTGACCTTTCGCTCTTCGTCAAGATCCTGGTCTTCGATCTTAGGTTTGTCTCGTCGAAACCACGACATAGTTTTCCTGGCGGTTTAAGCTCTAAAGGTTAGCACACGCCTTTTCGCAAGGAAAAGCGAGCGGCTCGGTGGATAGCAGATCAGCTAGATATTATCCGCTTCGTTCGCCATCTCTGAAGCACAGCCCTCAGAGTGGGCCAGCGAAAGGCTGCTCCGTTAGGAGCGGTTTTGAACAAGGCTTGGCAATCGACGGGAAATATTGGCGTCAATGATGGCCTGTGGTAAATTCTTACCAAAAGCAACCACCTCAATACCAATGAAAATATTTTTTCTCGCCATCTTCCTCATCGCCTGTTCATCAAATGCTTTTGCGACCGTTCGCACCTGGGACGGGGGTGGTGCTGATGGCAACTGGCAAACCCCGGCTAACTGGGTCGGTGAGGTTGCGCCGGTCGCGAACGACGATCTCTTCTTCCCGACGACGGCCGCGCAATTTACAGCGAACAACAACTTTCCGCTCTTTACGACCTTTAACTCGATAACTATCGAACAAGGAAATTACACGCTGAGCGGAAATCCGATAAGGCTTGCTAACGGCATGACAGTCGGCGGCGGCACTCAAACTATCAACCTGACCATCACGCTGACCGGCCCGCAGGTTTTCGCTGGCTCACAAGCGACGACAACGATCACGGTCCTGGGTATCTCTGTCGCATCATTTGCGTTGACGCTAGATGGTCCCGGGACGATCGGCATCGGATTAATTTCCGGATCGGGTTCTATAACGAAGAACGGTGCCGGTGCCAGTGCACTGATAAGTTCACTGGGCTATACCGGATCCATAACGGTCAACAACGGCATCTTCGTCGTTGATGCAAACATACCGAGCAGTTCGGTCACGGTAAACAGCACGTCCACCGGCGGAACATTCGGATTAAGCGGACTCGGCGGAACCGGCACAGTCGGAGCCGTTAACGTAACGCAGGGCGGGATCAGCGCCGGAACACTCACATCGCCGACCGGGATTCTCAGCATTTCAAATGGGCTCACGTTCACGGCGAACGGAGCATATGTTTGTAAGATCGGTGGAACGACGCCCGGCTCGGCGGGTCACGATCAATTGAATGTGACGGGCGCCGTGAATCTGTCAAACGCTCGGCTCGGGCCGCTTCCCTGGAACGCATTCCGACCGGCGATAGGCGATGCATTCGTGATATTAAGAAACGACGGGACCGACCCGATCAACGGGACGTTTCTAAACGCACCCGAAGGCTCGGTTTTCGCCGGTCCTCTGAACACCGCGTTTCGGATTTCATATGTCGGCGGCGATGGCAATGATGTGGTCGTGACGCGAGTCGCTCGTGCGCAGTTCGATTTCGACGGTGACGGCAAGAGCGATGTTTCAACGTTTCGGCCGTCGGCTGCAACCTGGAATCTCCTGCTGAGTGGCGGCGGCCCGTACCCCGCGACGCAGTGGGGACTTGCGTCCGATCTGATCACACCTGCTGATTTCGATGGCGATAATCGCTCCGACATCGCGGTCTTTCGGCCCTCGAATGGTGTCTGGTACATTCTGAATTCCTTTAACTCAACAGTCACGATCACCCAATTCGGATTGGCGAACGACATTCCTCGACCGAACGATTTCGACGGCGACGGTCGGGCCGACATTGCAGTCTTCCGGCCGTCGGATGGCGTCTGGTACCAATTGCGAAGTCTCGGAAATCAATTCTTTGCGCAGAATTTCGGGCTGAACGGCGACATACCCCAGATGATGGATTTCGACGGTGACGGCATCGGCGATCTTTGCGTTTACCGACCGTCGGAGGGGACTTGGCACATGTTCCAGAGCAGCAACAGCGCGTACGTCGCTTTCCCGTTCGGCGTTTCAAGTGATAAGCCCGTACCGGGCGATTACGATGGTGATGGAAAGACGGACGTGGCGGTGTTTCGAGCGTCGGACGATCCTAATCAACCGGACTTCTTTATTCTCCTGACGGGCAGCCAGACCTTCCAAGGCGCGTCGTGGGGCACGCCGGGCGATATTCCAGTGGTCGCAGATTACGATGGGGATGGAAAGGCAGATATCGGGGTTTTCAGGCCATCGACAAATTTCTGGTACCTGCTTAGATCGACGGCTGGCTTTACATCGGTGAATTTCGGTCAGGCTAGTGATAAGCCGATCGAGTCGGCGTACATTCCCTAGCGGGAATCGCAGGGCGAACGAAGAGCGGGGGCAAGCCCGCCTTCC
>JANMUW010000139.1:0-2830 GCA_031392105.1 Acidobacteriota bacterium
CCGGCCTCGCCGCTCGAGCCCAAGAGATACCATCCGATGAGAAAGACGACGACGATCACCAGTATCAATGCGGCAATCAGTCCGGGATGGATACCGCGTCGAACAGGTGACACTTCTTCCTCATGCCGGATTACCTCAGCATCGGCGGTCGTGATCCGCTCGTCCATTACCGTCTTGTCCGCCGACTGTTCATCAACGGGCTTTTCTGATTCGTTCATTTATTTACAAGCTCCGCGGCGTATGTCACACGCAGAATTTCAACCCGCGCCAAATATGCCTCAAGCTGCGCGTCGATATATCCGCTTTCTGTGTCTATGAATCTGCGCTGTTCGGCGATGTAGTCAAGGAGTGTCTTAGACCCCAGTTCGTACGTTTGTCGAACAACGCTAAGGTTTGCGGCCGCCTGGTCGCGAACGCCGACGCGATAGATCTCCGTAGCACGGAGGGCGCGGTTGTACCGCGCATAGGCGGATGCGATCTCGCGTTTCACCGTCAACTCGCCGAATTCGCGTCTGCTGCGAGCGGCCGCCGCCTCCAACTGCGCGGCAGCGATCATCCCCTGGTTGCGATTTATGACAGGGAGATTAAGACGCACGCCAAAAGTAAAGAAGTGGAATTTACTCTCGATCGGCAGCAGAGCGCCGGTCGATTCTTGGATACCGAGCAATGGAAAACCGGATTTCATCCTCTGGTAGCCAAGCATGACGTCTGCGTCGATCCGGCCTTCAGCCTTCGCCTGTTCGATCCGGGCGGCGCCGAGTTGCTCAACAGCACGGGCCCCAACGATGTCGGGCCGAGTTTGCAGCGCGAGCTTAGTAGCAATTTCCTGTGGCGGTACAGGTCGCGCGAGCAGATTATTGAAATCACCGCGAAGCTTCAGTGGTTCTTCCGGGCCCATCCCGACGAGATTTCTAAGCTCGAACATCCTGATCTCGACCGAGCCTTCGGCCGTCTCTCGCATTACGCGTATGCGATTGAGCTCGACCGATTCCAAGTTTTGCTCGAGAGGCTGAGTGCGGCCCTCCGCGACCTTTGCGGCAACGAGTTCGAAATTCTCTTTGGCGATCCAAAGCATCTCCTCGGTAAATTGTAGTTTTAGAATTGCCGCGAGCGCTTCGCCATACTTAGAACGCACATCTGCCGCCACCTGCCGCTCGCGTTCGATCGCGGCCAGCCTGCGGATCTCGAGCTCTCGTTCCGCAACACGTATGCGGGCGGTACGCCTCCCTCCGAGCTCGAGCGGCAGCTCGCCTTGTACCATCACGTTGTTGTCCGTTCCACCCAACTGACGCGCACCCGTAATCTCCAGGCTGGGATTCGGACGAAGCCGCGCCTGTCTGAGAAGAGCCTCCCCGGCTTGCGCCTCCTGACGCATAGCTGTTAGCTCAGCATTATTTGTGAGAGCCAAAGTGACGAGCTCGTCGACCATCTTGCCGGAACCGGGATCCAGGTAATTTGCTAAAGCTGGAGCGACCGGCGGCGGGATAGTTTGTGACGAAGCTATTTGATGCAGGACGAGCAACACGAACAGCAGCCGGTAAAGTCCGGCGACAGTCGGTTTCGTTTTCGTGCTCGGTGTTTCCCGCTTCATCTAAACTCCCTCGGCCTCGCTTTCTTCGTTCTTCAGCTCGCGCAGTCTCAACCAGTAAAAGATCACTGGCGTAACGATCAAAACGTGAAGGAGGCTTGAGACCATCCCTCCAAATACGGGGACCGCGAGGGGCCGCATAATTTCGGAACCTGTGCCGGAACTCCACATGATCGGCAGCAAGCCGACAACGATCGTCGTCACGGTCATGATCTTCGGCCGCAGTCGCAGCAGAGCGCCTTCCTTAACCGCTTCGAGCAAGGTTTGCCGGTCAAGTCTTCCCACCGCCTCTTTCTTCCGACTCACTGCCTCCTCCAAATACACGACCATAACGATCGTGGTTTGTACCGCCGCGCCAAACAAGGCAATGAACCCGACCCAAACAGCGACCGAAAAGTTGTATTGGAGGAGCCACAACAAGTAGAACCCGCCGGTCAACGCGAACGGGACCGCGAGCAGGATATGAGCGGCCTCGAGCAAAGAGTGATAAGTGAAATACAGGGTCGCAAATATGATCAGGATGACGATCGGAACAACGATCATGAGCCGGGCACGGGCACGCTGCTGATTTTCATACTGCCCGCTCCACGCTACGAAGTAGCCGGTCGGTAGTTCGACCTTCGTCGCGATCGCCTCTTTCGCTTCATCGGCAAAGCTGCCAATATCCCGTCCGCGAACGTTCAGTAGCACGGTCCCGCGAAGAAGGCCGTTCTCGCTCTGGATCATCGACGGTCCTTCGACCGTGTCTATTTCGGCGAGCTGGCTAAGGGGTATCGGAGCTCCGCCGGGTGCGGTAACCGGGATCCGGGAGATGGCCTCGGGCGAACCGCGAAATTCAGGTGCAAAGCGGGCACGAATCGGGAAACGTCGCCGGCCTTCGATCGTGACAGTTAGATTCGTCTCGCCGATACCTTTTTCAATTACATCCTGGATGGTCCGAACATCGACGCCATAGCGGGCTGCCGCGGCGCGGTCGATCTTTATGTCGATATACGGAGCTCCGCCGATCTGCTCAGGATAGACGTCCGCTGCCCCGGGTACGGTTTTAACCACGCCCGCGATCTCGCGTGATAAATGTTCAAGGGTTTCGAGATCGTTACCGAAGATCTTGATACCGATTTGCGAACGGATACCGGTGGCAAGCATCTCGATACGATTGATGATCGGCTGTGTCCAGATGTTTGTGACGCCGGGTATTCGAAGAGCCGCATCCATTTCGGCTATCAGCTTTTCGCGAGTCAT
>JANMUW010000144.1:0-16302 GCA_031392105.1 Acidobacteriota bacterium
CCTTCGTGTTAACTATTCTCGTCGGTAATTGATGTGCGATCAGAATCGATCCGAAATATCGCCATCTCTAGTAAGCAATTTCTCAACCGTGTCGATTAACCGATCAAGATCGATCGACTTTACCAGGAACTCGTCGGCCCCGGCCGCAAGAACATAGTCCCTATCCTTTTGTTGCACGCCCATCGCCGAGAAGAACATTATCGGCTTTGCAATACCTCTTTCGCGGAGTCGTCGGCACAACTCGACGCCATCCATTCCGGGCAGCCATATATCAAGTATGTATAGGTCGAACGCTGTTTTAGCGATCAGCGCCAATGCTTCAGCCGCGGTCTCGACCGCAGTGACCTTATAGTTTTGATTTGATTGCTCAAGAAGGGTTGCTACCATCTCGCGAGAGTCGCGATTGTCTTCGACGCAAAGTATATGCGCTTTTGATTGGGGCATAGAAAAGTTGAAAAGGAAAATCTAGCTTGTCGTATTGATTCTAATATTTCCGTGTAAGCTTTGTCTCCAAATCAGGTGCGTACTCTCGAAAGTAAATAGATCCCGATAACCGCGAAAAGCGCTAACGGAGCCCAAACCGCAAACGACGTCGGAAGACTACCGTTAAGGCCAAACTGGTCGAAAGCACTAGTTAGTCCCATGAACAGAAGCCAGAGGCCGACTGCATAGCCGACTGTGGTCACCTTCCCTTTTCTACTAAGACTCAAGGCGAAAGGGGCCGTAAACAGCGCAATAACGAACGGAAGGACCAGCGTCGCATACTTTTTCTCAAGCGCAACCGAGAAATTTCGCTTCTCAATCTCGGACTCACTACTATCGAGCTGAGATCGCGTTTCTGAAATATCGAGATGGCTCGGCTTTTTCCTAAGCTCAGCGAAGGGATTCGCTTCCTCTATGACTTCCCCGTCCGCCACCTGTGTCGTTAAAACTCCAGCTTCCGATATCTCCGTCTTATCAACAGGACCGTCAAATCGAACAGCATCGTCTTGCCAAATCGCATTTTCTCCCCGGTATAAGGTTTGCAAAGTTCCCTCTTTATCACTGAATTCAAAGACAGTGAGATTGCGCACGGAGCAGACAGAACGACGGCATGGACCGCTAAGCCGCGAGGCGTTATCAGACGCAGAGTTCTTATCAGTCGCGGTTTCGCCTCTCGCAGGATCGATTTCAAACGAATAGATACGCCGGTCATTTGCAACCCAGAATCTTCCTGCCTTATTGGCCAACGTTCCGCGACTTCGAATTTGAGAACGGAGTTCGTCTTGTCGCTGATTCGCAGCGGGTGCTATCCGCTCTTGAACCTGCCAGTTCAAAACCCCGAGTAGAATCATCAGCAACAAGCACGGCAGAAGTAGCCTGTAGACACTCTGACCAGCCGATGTCCAGGTGATGATCTCATTCTGCCTCGATTTGATTACATAGGTCGCCAATGTCGCGATCATCGCCGCCGACGGAGCGAGTTGAATGTAAATAAACGGAACCAAATAAAATAGATATTTCAGAAGAAGGAATATTCCACCATCGATCGTTCCGGCGAATTTCCATAGTTCGAATGCGGTGAAGATAATAAAGACCGCGGCAAGAAAAACCAGGGTCAGGGCATAGTACTTAAGCAGACTTATGATGAGGTCGAAGTCTCTTATCCCAGTAGTAATATCTATAAACAAGTTACCTCGCCTTCGCCGGAAACGCCCAATATCGATACCTGAAAACAACTCTTTGAATCCATTGCCAATTCGACCGGCGACATTGATCTTTCCGGAGAAGTTGAACCAAAGAATGACGAAGAAACTTAAGATGATAGGTATCAGGCTTCCCTCAAAAACCGATATCTTGCCTGTTCGGGCGAGCTGTTCGCCAAGGAAAGCCAGTAGGTAATATGCGATGAGACATCCGAGAGCTACAACGACACCGAATCCCTTCCCTCGACGATTGAACCTGAGAATTAGTGCGGTTCCTAGAAGACAAAAAATCAGCGGCGTAATTGAAAGTACGATTCGCCGCTGCCAAAGTATCTGAGCTTCAGTACGTTCTGCTCCGTCCTTACTATTTGCGTACTCCGATAGTTGAGCGAGGCCAAGTTCTTCGGGCGTCAGATCCGCAGCGCTGAGCTTCTGGATTAGTTCGCCTCTCCTTGTCTTGATCGCGAACCGAACATCGCCGATGCGCTCGGAGACAAATTTCTGTGGGCCCGGTGAACTATTAAAAGTCGTCGCAACAGCGTTCTCAAGAACAAGCTCAGAAAGCTCACCTGATGAGTCGATTCGACCGTTACGGGATGTGATGAGTCGCACGGTTCCCGTTTTTTCATCTTCGTTGTGAACAAAGATATTCTTCCACTGTCCATCGCTAATATCACCATCCCTGACATAGATCGTGTAGCCTGCGACTTCAGTATTGAAGACGCCGGGCTCTATCGGAGACTCGAGTTTGTAGATCGCCGTCTGAATCGCGACTTGTCTTACGATCCGGGCCGCGAGCGGAACTCCATAGAGGTTGATGATAAAAGCGAAAATCGAAAGCAGGACGCCGATCAAAAAAACGGGAATGGTGATTTGGATATTCCCTACCCCGGATGCTCGAATCGCAACAAGCTCGCTGTCGCTTTGCATCTTAGACAGCCCGATAATTACCCCGACAAGCACGGCCATTGGACACGTGAACGCGATTACATTCGGGACGAGGGCCAACGTAAGCTGCCAGACGAGTTTCGCAGGTATATTTGCGCTAAAGAAAATGTCGGCGAACCTTGCGGCTTGCTGCACAAAAAGAATGACGCTGAGGAGAAGCCACGCGAAAACAAAATAAGGCAAGATCGCCCCGATTAGATATCGTGAAATCGTCAGGCTGATGCGCATTTTGTGCTGTCAGGAGTTTACCGCATACGACTTTTCACCGACCAATTCCCTGCCGATCACGTTCGAGATTATGCGTCGGAGGATATTGGACACATCGGTGACGACCGATGTCTTTTGAGAAGCGAAATCCATGAATTCGCGTGGCGAAAGTTTCTGAACGTTCCAGAACGTATCGCGGTGTTGTCCGGAGATCGCGTGGCCGCTACGCGACTTACGGCATTTGCCGCAGAGAAGTTGAAAGGATGCCTGAACATCGGACGACTCGTCTGACGCGAGCGGATTCTTGCATGAATCGCATTTATTCCAATCTGGAAGATAGCCGCCGAGTCGTAGAAGCCACACTTCAAAATACAGGCGGATCGACGCAATATCCTCGATCGATCTGCAGCCCGAATCGATACATGCTTTGACCATGCGATATTGAGTCTCGTTCGGATCGTGAGGGGGCACGAACGAAACGAGAAGATCCGCGAAATAAGAGAATGTCTGTAGTACCTCAGGTTCGCTCGCTTCCTCAAAACAAGAGCGTACCAGATCGATATGCCTGATGCTTACCAGTTCACGATCTTCTTTTTGAAAATACTCGAGGTTAACCGTTGAGAAAGGTTCCAGCATGCTCCCAAAACGACTTTTGAGCCGTTTAGCGCCCTTTGCTACGCCGCGGATCAAGCCATGCTCCCGAGTCAGGAAAACGACGATACGATCTGCTTCTGCCAGGTCATAGCTCTTGAGGACCAGACTTTCTGTTTCGAAAAGCGGCATTAGACCTTACGGGATAAAATACAGGATCCAGGCGATCAGGAGGCTTATGCCGACGAATTGTAAGAAGGTCTTCGCCGCGTACAAGATTCGATCTTTGGGTGAGCCGACGTGGATCGCCCCGAACACTACGGACACAAAGAAACTAAAACCGACGAGGTAGAGAAAATGCGTCATTTTTTCCTCCGGAGGCTGATATCGATCGCGTCCATCGTCGCTAGATAATTCAACAGTCCCGCAGTCTCCAGGAAGCGGCCACCATATTCAAACGTCGCACGAGCCGCCATATTTGGCGCGGGCTCCATGGATACTAGAAAACTTATTAAGGATCCTAACCCATTTCCAAGTTTCGCGAAGACGTTCAGCAAAAACAGCAACTGTCCGTCCCTGAAGTCGAAACCGGGATAGTACGCCCCACCGCTTAGCAAAGCGACGATGAACATCGCCCAAATCGCACCGCCGATGATCAGGCCGCGCCGGTAACGGCCTTGAATAAGGTGTCCCGCACCGGGAAAGAACCACGAAATAATTCCAACTATGATTGGATTGTCCATCGAATTTGTCTATCAGAATAAACCCAAACGTTAAGAGTCTGGCTAACTACGTTTCATAAATCAGTCGAGGTACGCTTCCCTAATTGCTCTGGCTGCGATTGTTTTCAATAGCCAGACGCCACCTCAATATTCTTAATACTTGACCTGAGGGTTTGCCCCTCAACCATTATCCCTAAACCGATGACGCTCCCTCCAGGCTTACAAAGGAAGCACCACTTCGCCTTCGCTCGGCACCCTCGGAACATTTTGCGACGAACTTATCAAAGATACTTCGAGAAAATGCATCAGTGCTCCACGAGAGTTCGGGGTGCCACTGCACACCCAGCACGAATTGATCAGGACGAACGTCTTGGATGCCCTCGACGACTCCGTCGTTTGCCCACGCGATCGATCTCAGATTATCACCGATCCGGCTAACTGCCTGGTGGTGATGAGAATTCACCTTAATTGTGTCCCCGCTGTTCATCGATTCCGCGAGCTCCGTCAACAAAGTATCACGCTCGAGCTTGATCGAATGCGAATTCCTCGCGAGTGGCTGACCCTGGTCATGCTTGATCGGATCCTTGAGCTGTGCTTCGATATCCTGAACCAGACTACCACCACGCGAGACATTCAATATCTGAATTCCATAGCAGATCGCCAGGACAGGAAGATTCATCCTCTCCGCTTCGGCGAGCACCAAAAGATCCGTTTCATCCTTCTCGGGAACGACCCGTCCGAGTTTCGGATGTGGGTCCTCACCGTAATACGCGGGATCGATATCACTATCACAACCCGGAAGCAAGATGCCGTCTAAGCCATCCATGACCGACTCGATAAAGCTCTTGTCAGGTATGAGTGGAATGTGAACCGGAAGACCGCCCGCCGCTTCGACAGCTTCGCTGTAGTCTCGTCCGAGATAGAAGCGGCTCGTCTCGATCTCGAGCCGCATCGTCAATCCGATCCTGGGTCTATACGCCATAAACTCTTTAATGTTCAGATAATTGCCGGTTCTATGTCAATTTGAGCATTTGAAATTAAAGTCTTATGATTGCGTTTAATGCCGTCAGACTTAGCTACTACTACGATTCGATCTACAACTGTGTTGTTGGTGCAGCGCGACGGAGCGGTTGCGATGGCCGGCGACGGCCAAGTGACGCTAGGCGAAACGGTGATCAAAGCCAACGCGCGTAAAGTTCGCCGGCTTGGGGACGGAAACATACTTGTCGGCTTCGCAGGTGCGACCGCGGATGCGTTCTCCCTTCTCTCAAGATTCGAGACGAAGCTTGAACAATTTCAAGGACAACTCGAGCGCGCTGCGATCGAGCTTAGCAAAGACTGGAGAACCGATAAGTACCTGCGGCATCTCGAAGCACTCCTGATCGTCGCCGACAAAAAGGACTCGTTTCTGATCTCAGGAAAGGGCGATGTCATCTCGTCGGACGAAGGCCTGCTTTCGGTAGGCTCCGGCAGCATGTATGCCCTGGCGGCCGCACGTGCACTGATGAAACACACGGATCTGCCGGCTCGGGATGTCGCAACCGAGGCCATGCGAATTGCGAGCGAGATCTGCATTTATACGAACGGTACTATCGTGGTTGAGGAACTGTAAATCATTCATGCCGATCTATCTGGGCGGTGAAACTAAAGAGATCGCGGCCAAGGCGAAACTGGACGACCTGACTCCGAGGCAGATCGTCGAGGAACTCGACAAGTACGTCGTGGGCCAGACCGACGCGAAGCGAGCGGTTGCGGTTGCTCTGCGCAATCGAATCAGGCGCCAGAAGCTTCCGCCTGAGATGGCTCAGGACGTGCTCCCGAAGAACATCCTCATGATCGGCTCGACCGGAGTCGGAAAAACTGAGATCGCCCGGCGCCTCGCTCGGATCGCCGACTCGCCATTTATCAAGATCGAGGCTTCAAAGTTCACCGAGGTCGGTTATGTCGGTCGCGATGTCGAGAGTATGATTCGCGAACTAACCGAAGTCGCCGTTGAAATTACAAAGCAGGCGGCTTACGAAGAAGTACGGTCACGAGCAGAGGAAAGTGCGGAAGAATCGATTCTCGATATTCTCCTACCACCTTCCAACTTGCATTATCAGACCCAAAGCGACGGCGAACAAGATTCCCCGGAATCTAAGCCGCCGCGGACGCGTGATAAGCTTCGCGATCAACTCCGTCGAGGCGATCTCGACGACCGTCTCATCGAGCTCGATACGCAGGACCGCGGTAACGCGACGATCGACTTTGTCGGCGGGCAGGGAATGGAGGAGATGGGTGTTAATCTCCGCGATATGTTTGGAAACTTGTTTCCGACCAAGACCGTGCGCCGGAAGATGCGGGTATCAGATGCACGCACGTATCTGGTGCGTGATGAGCAAGAGAGACTGGCCGATTCGGAGCAAATTACACGCACCGCGATCCAGAAGACCCAGGATTCGGGAATAATATTTCTCGACGAGATCGATAAAATAGCCGGGAGGGAATCGGGCGGCAACCCCGATGTCTCGCGCGAGGGCGTCCAAAGAGACCTCTTGCCGATAGTCGAGGGTACCAACGTGAACACTCGTTACGGCATGGTGAGCACAGAGCATATCCTTTTTATCGCCGCCGGAGCTTTCCACGTTTCCAAGCCATCCGACTTAATTCCTGAGCTACAAGGGCGCTTTCCTATTCGTGTTGAACTTGAAGCTTTAACCATTGAGGACCTTAAGCGAATACTCGTGCAGCCAAAGAACTCCCTGATTAAGCAGTATCAGGCTTTGCTTAAGACCGAGGGCATCGAGCTTGAATTCACCGAGGACGCCATCACAAAGCTGGCAGAAATGACTGCGGATATTAATCGAAGCACCGAGAATATCGGTGCGAGGCGCCTGCACACTCTTCTCGAGAAGCTCTTGGAAGAGATCAGTTTCCTCGGTAGCGAACTTGAGGTTAAGCATCAGCGGATCGACGCCGCTTATGTCGACGAGCGTTTAAGCGCTCTCGTACAAGATCAGAATTTGCGCCAATACGTCTTATGATTTAATCAGATGCTGAATTCCTCATCAGGCCCGAAACATAATTTAAGCAGGTGGGTTAAGCTTACGCGAGCTAAAGCACCATTAGCACTTTTAGCAGTTGTATTGCTTATCGGGTTAAGCTGCGGTAAGCGCAAACCGCCCCTTCCTCCGAAAGAACGTGTTGTCCAACGCGTGGAGATCGCCGGTTTCCAGCGTGGCAATCAGGTCATCCTGTCTTGGACAATGCCCGCCAGGAATGCTTCACAGAACAGCTTGCTGAATATAAACCGCGCCGATATTTACCGGTTGGCCGAACCGCTTGCCACGCCTCAGAATTTGTCTGAAGAAGAATTCGCCGCGAGGAGCACGCTTGTCGCAACACTCAATATCCGGGATTCAGACTTCGGCTTGAAAACTCTGAACTATACCGACACCCTGCAATTCGCGGGGCAGCCGGCACGGCTTCGATACGCGATCCGGTTTGTAAATGCGTCAGGGCAAAAAGCAGCGTTTTCGAACTTTTTTCTTCTCGAACCCGCCTCGAGAGTCGCGGCCTCTCCGACTTCCCTCTCCGCTCTGGTAACTCAGGAAGCCGTCAAACTTGACTGGGAGCCACCGACGGCGAACGTCGATGGATCAATCCCGGCCAACGTGCTCGGCTACAACGTATATCGATCGACCTCCGCCGAAGTGCCTGGTAAACTGCTGAACAAAACACCGATCTCAGATACGAACTTCGACGACGCATTTTTTGAATTCGACAAACCGCAATTCTATTTCGTTCGAGCCGTATCTGTCGGGACGGGCGGCGAACCGGTTGAAAGCAGCGAATCGAACATTCAGCAGATCCTGCCTAAGGATACGTTTCCTCCGAGTCCTCCGGCGGCGATCACCCTCGCTGCGACCCCGACGACGATCTCAATATTTTTTGCGACCAACCCCGAGAAAGATGTAACCGGTTACCGCATCTACCGAACCGAGGATGCAAGTCTCGAAAAGGAAAAATGGGAGCTCCTGACCACCGAGATTCTTGCCACCAACACGTTTCAGGATACCCGGGTCGAAAGCGGAAAAACGTACTACTACTTTCTGAAGGCGATCGATAAAGCCGGCAACATAAGTGAACCGAGCGAGGTCGTTTCAGAGACCGTACCTTAAAACGATGAAGATGGATTTCTCGATCACTCCCTCCAAAATCGTGTGCGTCGGACGAAACTATTCCGATCACGCAAAGGAACTCGGCAACGAAGTCCCGTTGACTCCCTTGCTATTTCTAAAAGCGCCTTCGGCGATAATCCGTAGTGGTGAATCGATCATTGTCCCTTCTCAATCGAACCAGGTTGAGCACGAGGGTGAACTCGCCGTCGTCATCGGGCGCGATTGTAAGAACGTCAAAGACGACGAAAATCCATTTGACTACGTCGGTGGATTCACGTGCTTGAACGACGTGACCGCCCGCGACATCCAGCGAGCCGATGTCCAGTTCACACGCGGAAAATCGTTCGATACATTTTGTCCGATCGGCCCGCATCTGGAAACCGAGCTCGATGTACGCGATTTGCTTCTGACAACTAAAGTGAACGGTATGATAAAGCAGGAGGGGCGAACGTCGCAGATGGTCTTCCCAGTCGATTTTCTGATCCGATATATTTCGCGACAGATGACCTTAAAGGCCGGCGACGTGATCGCGACCGGCACGCCGTCCGGTGTCTCCAAAATGAACCCGGGTGACACGTGTGAGGTAACTATTGAAGGAATAGGAACTCTGACGAACTCCGTCATCGCCGAGACCGATGATTTTGTCTCGGGTGAGGCCATGAACTAGAATAGAAAAAACGTTATGAAATTTTTTATCGATACTGCGAATCTGGATGAGATTCGTGAAGCAAATGAACTCGGACTTATCGATGGAGTTACAACCAATCCTTCCCTCGTCGCGAAAGAGGGCGATGTCGATTTCAAAGAGCACATTGCAAAGATCTGCTCAATGGTCGAAGGCGACGTGTCGGCGGAGGTCACTTCGCTCGATACCGAGGGAATGTTACGAGAAGGGCGCGAGTATGCCAAGATCGCTCCGAACGTAGTCGTGAAATGCCCGCTGACTCTCGATGGCTTGAAGGCAACAAGGACGCTAACCAACGAAGGTACCGGCGTAAATGTCACGCTATGCTTCTCGGCGGCCCAGGCAATTCTTGCGGCAAAGGCCGGTGCGAAATACATCTCGCCATTTATCGGACGCCTAGACGACATTGCTACTGATGGAATGCAGTTGATCAGAGATATTGTTCAGATCTACGACAACTACGGATACGCGACCGAGGTTTTGGCGGCTTCGATCCGTCATCCGATGCACATTGTAGACTGCGCCCTCGCTGGTGCCGACGTCGCGACGATCCCGTTCAAAGTGATCCAACAGCTGGTGAAGCATCCGCTAACGGACAAGGGTCTCGAGGGGTTTCTCAACGACTGGAAAAAAAGCGGCCGATCGTAACCTACGCTTCTGCCTTCAATAACGATCTAAGGTCACCTTGTCTCGAGGCCGCGTCCAGATCCTGCTGGAGCGCGGCCTGATACTTTGCCTTAAACTCTTCTTCCTCGTCCTCCATAGAGATCAGCTCACGCAGCTTTTTAAGATGAAGCTCCACGTTTTCGGCGGGGTATCCATCCTTTTGCGCAAACATCTCGTCGATATCAACGATGAGTGTCGAGAACTTCCTCAGCCAGACGAAGTCGGGATCCTCGAGCAATACGTTCAAGAACTGAGTGTTCGTTACAGGTCCGTTGATCCCTTCCCAAATTGCCCTCTCGTGATCCACCAGATTCTTGTGAAGTTTAAGCAGTAAGTTCCTTGCGTCCCTTAATCGTTCCGAATTCTCCATGCATAAATATTACTACAAGCTTAAAACTTTGATTGCCCTTCTTACCTTTGCTTATTAGCCGGCTAATGATAGCTTATTAGGTGGCTAATCGTTACTTATTAGCCGCCTATTAAATTCTTAATAGGCAGGTAACATAAGCACTTAAGGGTATTATGCACTTCGAAGAAACCGCCGCTTTCCTGTTGGCCAAGGCGACCACCTCGCATCGGAACTCGCTCCAAAAATTTACCAGCTCGGTCGGGCTTCACAGCGGACAGGTCTTCGTGATGATCGAACTTTGGAAGACTGACGGCCAACGCCAGATCGACCTTGCAGCACACCTTAATCTTTCGCCCCCCACTGTGAACAAGATCCTCGGAGGCTTGCTCGAGAACGACTTTGTGACCCGCGCAAGGTATGAGGACGACGCTCGATCGACGCGAATATTCCTGACCGAAAAAGGTGTCCAAGTCCGCGAATCCCTTGAGCAAGCCTGGGAGGAGCTCGAGGAACAGACGCTCGCCTCACTCACGGATACCGAGGCTCTGATGTTGAAGCAGCTCTTGCAGAAGCTGTTTCAGTGACTATTGCCTTACTCGATTTTTGTAGTTCGATATAGAATAACCGCATATCCAGATCAAATTTCGCGAGGCTGCCGAATATGAAAATATTATTTGCGACCGACGGGGCAAAGCAGAGTGATGCCGCAATCGAGATGCTGCAACGTTTCGCGTTGTCCGACGGTGACGAGATCAAGATAGTCAGTGTCGTCGACATGGCTGTGCCGATGGCGATAGACATCTATGGCGGATATCTTCCCGACACCGGCGAGTTGGAAAAAACGGCAAGGGAAAATGCGGGCAAATTGCTCGAGCGAACGGAGGAGCGGATCAAGGCGCAGTTCCCGGCAAAGGCGCTTGCGATCTCAAGCGAGGTGCTCTTCGGCTCGCCGGAGAGCCGGATCGTCGAGACTGCCGAAGCGACTCATCCGGATCTAATCGTATTAGGTTCGCACGGATACAGCCGGTGGGAAAGGCTTCTGCTTGGATCCGTTTCTGATTCGGTCGTGCATCACGCGCCTTGCTCAGTCTTAATAGTCCGTACGCCGGCCGAATGATAACCGTCAACTCGCGAAAGTTCGACGGTACCATCCGCCGAAGCTGGCAGTGCGAATTCGTCGAACGACGTGATTCCCTGCTCGTATTTGTCGGCGAGTTCGATGCTGATATACAACACACCGATCTCGGCCTGATCAAGAAAGGTACGATCTCGTACGAGTACTTCTGGCTCGACCGCTGGTACAACATCTTTCGCTTTCATGAACCGGCGGGCGAACTGAGAAACTTCTACGGCAATATCGCGATGCCGCCGAAGTTTGAAAATGGGATCCTGGATTACGTCGACCTCGACATCGACGTTCTGATCTCTCCGGATTTTACGCCGACTATTCTTGACCGCGATGAATACGAAAGGAACGCCGTGACTTTCGGTTATGCTGCCGAGGTTAAGGCAAACGTTGAAGGTGCGCTAAAGGAATTGCTTGAAGTGTTCGAAACGCGCGGTATGCTGGCCGTACCGGAATTGTTTGCAACATCGCAGTAAAACGCGCGTGAAGCGGTTAGCTACCTGAATCGTTCCAATTAAAAAGGAGAAAGAAATGAGAGTAAAGATCATCCCCTTGCCGATCCTTATCCTTGTCTTCGCATGCTCAGTCTCGGCCCAAACCGGAACCGCCGCTTACAGCGTACAGCAACCGCCGCTGGATCCGATGGCGAATATTTCAATGGAGCTGACCAACATCTCGCGTTCAGTTCAACAGTTGAGCGAACGCTTGAAGTTATTCGTCGATAAGTTCGAGAAAGTCGGAGGTCTGACACTTTCCGAGAAGCAGCAGAGGTTCGTAATGGGTCTTGAGATTCTAGTTCGTTCCGAGCAGCGAGTCGCAACGCTTCAAAAGGCACACACCGATCTGATCGAGAAGCAGATCCAGGTAAAGTCGCGGCTCACCCAGATCGAGCTTGATATGCGACCCCAAAGCATCGAGCGGTCGACAATGTTTGAAGGCGCCGCGACACAAGCCATTGAAGTGCGTGAGAACCGTCGCGACAAATTGGTCGCCGAACAACGCAGCCTCACGCAGCTGATGCAGCAGATCGACCGAAATGTTTACGAAGCAGAGGCGAGCCTTCGAGAGGCCCAGTCACATGTCGCACGATTACGACGGTCGCTGCTCCCGCAAATCGAAAAAGAGATCGAGGGAGCTCCTTTTTAAATGCGGAATGCGGAACGCGGAATGCGGAATTCGAGTCGTTAGCGACGTCGGATTCCGCCGCGAGCCGTCTTTATCGAGCTGACCCAGATAGCGGTGAGTTGGCTGCCTTCGTCCATCAAGTCCTCAACTCTCGACAAGTTCACTAGGTTGGCATCAACCAACATCTCCATCCAGAAAACTGACTCGTCGGTCTCCTCCTCGACTATGCCTAGCTTAGCCCTAAATTCGGCGTTTGAGCGCGCCCGGCAAGAAGCTCGATAGTTAGCAGGAACGGACGTTGCGCTTCTTATTAGTTGATCACCGATGACTTTGGCGGTTTGAGTTTTGGGTAGGCTTTCAACGAGCTTGATCACTCGCAGGGCGAATTGCTTCGTCCGTTTCTTAAGGTCTCTCTCGGGAGGCCTCTGTGGGAGAGTCTCCATGATTTCTCGGTCCTCGTTACTTTGCTAAAAACTAATCAACAGGTGTCAGATGATCACATCACGAATTCCGCACTCCGCGTTCCGCATTCCGCATTTCTTCCCGGCATTCCGCACTTCTTCCCGGCATTCCGCATTACGATCGGGGTTGAATCCTTAGAACGTAGCTACCGACAGCGAGTTTGATGCCCGGCGTGATCGTCACACGCTGACCCGGGGGCAGTTCGTAGCTATTTATCATCGCGGGATTTCTTCCCTCGTTCAACGCCCAGTAATATCCGGCGCCGTCGGTTCCCAACGTCAAATGACGCCGGCTTATTTCCGGATCGCCCGACAAAGCGATATCGACCGGTTTTGAACGCGAGCCTCGTCCGACAGAGATTTCCGCGTCGTAGATCGGAACAACATTTTGCCTGACACCGTTCATCCAGATCTCCAATTTGTAGAGCTCGGTCGCGGCGCGTTTACGGACGTTGGTCATGACCTCCGCATCCTCCGGCGGGATCGGCACAGCCTGCTGGATTCCCGGCAACGGCTGTGATGCTCGCTTTTCCGTAAAGTTCGGGCTCGCGGGCGGAGTGTACCCGGATTCGATCGACCGCCTCGGATAATTCGGGTTGGTCGCCTGTCCGGGCGCACGCTGCGAAGATGGTAAAGGTTGCGGCGGCGGATCGAGCTTTCCCGATTTAGGTTTCGCCAGAATGCCTGTCTTATTTCCGATCGACGAATCTTCCCAGCTATGCTGGACGCGAATATTTCCCTTCTCTAGTGTTCCGTCGACGCGGAGCTCGATGACGAATGACTTCGTTTCCAATTTTCGCTTGCCCGCAATTTCTTTCGCGCGCTCGGCGAGGATGTGATACAAACCTTGCTCCAACCCGCGTCGCTTTACGCCCTGCCAATCCTTGTCGTCATCGTCCGAAAGAAATATCGCGTACTCGCTCGGGATAATCGTAGTTCCCTGCGGCAGAGGCACAAGCTCGCGCTGCATGACGCCTTCGACCTCGCGTGCGATCTTAACGATGAACTCTTCGGCCTTCGAGCGCGGCTTCACCTGAGCATCGCGCGCCGCTTCTTCAAGCACGAGCTCCGCCGTCTCACCATCTATCCATCGTCTGACTTTGTCTAGTACGCTCATTTCTTTCGGGAGTGATGAGTGATGAGTGACGAGTGACGAGTTGGCTTTCAGCAGCCACGAGCCACTTTTCACTCTTCATTCTTTCTCGTCACTCGTCACTCGTCACTCGTCACTAATCCAAATCAACATACTTCCCATTCAACCATCCGCGATTCGTCGCGAGAGGCGTGTCACGTTCTCTGCCTTGTTCGATAACGTCTACCTGATACCAGTTGTTCTGCGTTTTCACGATCCGTACTCGAGAATCCTTCGTGACCAGCCCGATCGGATCGTTATTCGCGTTCGGCTCAGGGCGAAGGTTGATGTCGGTATTCGCCCGCCCGGTTTTCGCAGTGAACGGATTCGAGAACGCCGGCAAGATCCCACGGCTCCGGAGGAACGCAGACGTTCCATATAGCCCGCCAGCAAATATTAACAAAAGAATGGCAAATACGGCGAAACGCCTTCTGCGAATGCGGAATGCGGAACGCGGAACGCGGAATTCGTCCGGCGGCGGCTCGACATTAGATTGCGTTTCTAACGGAACCGCCGGCTGGACCGCAGGTCGCCGAGGTTCCCACGCCGGATACTTCAACTCACGACCAACAATAACCTCGGCCCGTCGCACCGGCGATTCCGCATTCCGCATTCCGACTTCCGCATTAGCAGACGGTCCAAACACATGCTTCAACTTCAGCTCTCTCGAAGTATCGAATCGCGGCTGCTGCGGAGCGAGAGGCGAATATCCGCGGGCGACGTGCGCCTGCGGTGTCTCATGCAGCTTCGGCCGCACGCTGGTCGCCGTCTCCATGAGGTATGCTATCCGGCGAACGGGTTCGAGGTCGTGCCAGAATTCGTCAACGGTCTGATGCCGGCCCGATGGATCCGCCTGTGTCGCATGCGACAGCACTCGTCGAAGATCTTCGCTCCACTCCCTGTCGCGCCATGTCAGAGGAAGCTCGTTGATCTGCTGGTTCGCGAACATCCGTGGAGCCTCGCCCGTGATAAGTGTATAGACCGACTTCGCCAACGAATAAATATCCGCCGCCGGCGTCAGAGCCGCGACTGTCATGTGGCCGTTCTCGTCAAAATTCAAAGGGCTATGCTCCGGCGGAGCGTAGATGTTTGTGCCGACGCGGGTGATCGGCGAATCGGACATGTTAATGCGCGCGACGCCAAAGTCGGCGATCTTCACCGTCTCGCGGTCCTTCGTGAGAAGTAAGTTCTGCGGCTTGATATCGCGATGAATAATGTTGTGCCGATGCGCATGCCGCAACCCGGCACATACCTGCTCGATGTATTTGAATGATTGTTTGAGCGACAGATTGCTGCCGCGTGCCGCCTTCTGCAGATCGCCGCCTTCGAGATATTCAAGGACAAGATAATGAAACACCGTCCCCGCCAGATCGCGTGCCGTGCCGTGCCCGAGCCGGCTGATGATATTCGGATGACGCACGCGGTCGAGTGCAACTGCTTCGTTCTGTAAATTCTCAACCAGCGTACGTTCGAGATCAGGGTCGAGATCATTCTGCAGAAACACATTCAGCGCCTTGATCACAACACACCTGTGCGGCGAAGCAGGCGACGCCATCATGTCATGCGCAATAAAGATCTCGGCATAGCTACCGCGCCCCAGCTCGCGCTCGACATCGTAGCGCTTATCCAACCTGCAATTTTCTAATGAGAGTTCCCGCATCTCGGCCTCAGGAGAGAGCACTTACCTCAATACGACATTATAGGTTGAAAGTTCGGGATTGGGATAGCTATGGTTGCGACGGGGTAAATGCTGCCCCGCGGCGCTGGCGCCGTAGGCGTCGAATGTTTGTAGCACGGCGTCATATAGATTCAATCGAGCTCCGTAGGAGCCCAATGTTTATTTCGCTCCTACGGAGCGTGACCAATTTTTTGTTGCCTTTGCTACAAACATTCAACGCCTATGGCGTTGCAGAATCAACGCACTCGCTACCGGCTCGGTCGAAAGATCAGGATGATCGGGTAAGCCATCAAACGAATGATCAGCGGGAAAAGAAGCGCGGGGATCAGAAATAGTGGTGAGATTCCGACGAGGCCGACGATGCTTCCCGCTCTATCGAGCACGCTATACGAAGGATCGGTAACCGCAAGGTAGAGCTCGATGCCGGAAGGCCACAGAAGATACCCGAGGATCGACGCTGCCACTAGCGCGATCAGACCGAACCACCTTCGGTTGCCCAAGAATCTCGCAATGGCAAAATCGGACAATATGAACGCGGCCGCTAAGGCGATCGCATATTCATGATGGAATTCCCAGGTCGGCTTGGGGTCGATAAGGTAGGTAGAAGCGACCGAGAGATAGCTGCCGATGAAATGACCAATGGCATCGGTCATGAAGCGGTGAAGAATGAATCGGTCGTGAGGAATGAACTTCACATTATACGCAAAACCATCCGCGGGAAACAAGGATAGGTGTTAACCGAGCATGATTTCGAACGAACGGGTCAC
>JANMUW010000153.1:0-10263 GCA_031392105.1 Acidobacteriota bacterium
CGCGGGCCGGGCTGTTCGACGTATCGCACATGGGCGAGATATGGGTCGAAGGCGAAGACGCGATCCCGTTCGTTAACCGACTTACTACCAACGATGTGACGAAACTTGTCGACGGCCAGGCGCATTACTCCGCCCTCACGAACGACAAAGGCGGTGTCGTCGACGATCTTCTCGTGTACCGATTCGATCAGGACAAGTTACTTCTGGTTGTAAACGCCGGCACGACCGAAAAGGATTGGGATTGGATAACGTCACACAAGCAGGACGAGAACGTTACGATGACCAACGCCAGCTCCGATTATTGCCAGATCGCCGTACAGGGGCCGGAGGCGGTAGGCATCCTTAAGACGCTCACCGACACGAATCTTGACGAGATCAAGTATTACCACTTCACTACCGGCCGCGTTGACGGGGTCGAATCGATAATCTCACGCACGGGCTACACGGGTGAGGATGGCTTCGAAGTTTATGCTGATTCAAAATTTGCTGTACAGCTCTGGAACAAGCTTCTCGATGCAGGAAAGTCGGTGAGCATACTTCCCTGCGGACTTGCGGCGCGAAACACCTTGCGGCTCGAGTCGGCGATGTCGCTCTACGGCCACGAGCTTGGTGACGATATCACTCCGCTTGAAGCCAATCTCGGCTGGATAACGAAACTACAAAAGGGCGAGTTCATCGGTAGCGACGTGTTGAAACAGAAAAAGGAAGGTGGCCTGACGCGTCGGATCGTCGGCTTTGAAATGACGCAGCCCGGGATCGCCCGTGACGATCATGACGTTTACATCGATGACAAGCGTGTCGGGTACGTGACGTCGGGCAGCCCGGCTCCGTTCCTGAAGAAAAATATCGGACTCGCATTCTTGCCGGTCGAGTTTGCAAATGACGGGCAAGAAATTAAAATCGATGTCAGAGGTAAACATCTTTCCGCTAAGGTGGTTCCGACGCCTTTTTACAAGCGCCAAAAGTAGATTTGGCTAATACATGTTCACCCAAAATTAGAGAAAATTATGTCCAACATTCCGGAAAATTTACGCTACAGCAAAGACCACGAATGGATAAAAGTAGACGGCGATGTCGCCAGCATCGGGATCACCGATTATGCTCAGCACAGTCTTGGCGACGTCGTTTACGTCGACATGCCCCGCGTCGGTGACACGTTCGGCACGCATGAGGCGTTCGGCTCAGTCGAATCCGTGAAAGCCGTTTCTGAGATCTTCACGCCGGTCGCCGGCGAAGTCGTCGAGGTCAACGATAGTCTTAACGATACGCCCGAGAAGGTGAATTCCGATCCGTACGGCGACGCCTGGTTCGTAAAGATCAAGATGAACAATGCGGGCGAGGCCGACGCCATGCTCTCGGGCGAAGAGTACGAGGAGTATCTGTCGGCGAACGCCTAACAATTTTGGATTTTAGATTTTGGATCTTGGATTGAAGGCAAGCCGACAATCTTGTTCACTAATCCAAAATCCAAAATCCAAAATCCAAAATCGAATGAGATACATACCAAATTCTCCCGAAGAACGCGTCGAGATGCTCGCCGCTGTTGGCCTTTCATCCGCGGATGAACTGTTTAGATCGATCCCGGCTGATGTACAGCTTGGGCGACGCCTCGAGATCACGGAACCGCTAGCTGAATCAGAAGTCATTGCGGCGATGCAAACGTTTGCAGCGAACAATCCGGCCGCAACAAAGCCGTCGTTTCTCGGGGCCGGAGTTTATTCGCACTTTTCGCCGACGATCGTCGATCATCTCATCCAGCGATCCGAATTTTTTACGTCGTACACGCCGTACCAGCCCGAGATCTCGCAAGGCACGCTTCAGTACATTTTCGAATTCCAAACCTTGATCTGTCAGCTGACCGGGATGGAAGTCGCGAATGCTTCGATGTATGACGGATCGACTGCTACTGCCGAAGCTTATGTGATGGCCCAACGCGTCACGCGGCGGGACAAGATCATTGTCGCCGACACTGTCCATCCGGAGTATCGCGAAGTTGCACGCACTTATACGCAGCACGGCGCTGCTGCGATCGTATCCGTCGGGTTCGACGAGAAGACCGGCCGAGTCAAAGCTCTAGAGAATCTCGATGATAAGACCGCCGCGGTCGTCATTCAGTCACCTAACTTCTTCGGCTGTGTTGAAGACGTCGCCGCAATCGCCGAACAGGCACATGCCGTCGGAGCACTTTTGATCGTCGTCGTGACTGAGGCGATCTCGTTCGGATTGCTTAAGTCTCCGGGCGCTTGCGGTGCCGATATCGTCGTTGGTGAAGGACAGTCGTTCGGTGTTCCGATGAGTTTTGGCGGCCCGCACGTCGGACTGTTCGCGACCCGTGAAAAATTTGTTCGTCAGATGCCCGGACGTCTATGCGGTGTCGCGTATGACAAGAATGGCAACCGCGGGTTCGTGCTGACGCTGTCGACTCGAGAGCAGCATATCCGTCGCGAAAAGGCGACTTCGAACATCTGCACGAACCAGGGTCTGATCGCACTCGCCGCGACCATCTATATGGAAGCTATGGGCAAAGCGGGCCTGCAGGAAGTCGCGATGCAGAACGCGCAGAAGGCCGCGTATGCGACGAGGAAGATATCCGAGATCGACGGATTTGAGATTGCGTTCTCGGCTCCGAAATTCAACGAGTTCGTGGTTCGCGGACCGCGACCGGCAATCGAGATCCTCGAGAAGGTTCGAAAAGAAGACGGGATCATCGGTGGACTGGCGTTATCAAAATATTACCCGGAACGCGCTGATGAATTTCTGGTCTGTGTAACTGAAACAGTGTCCAGAAAAACGATCGACGATCTAATCAATGCGCTCTCCAAATGAGGTATCTGTTCGACTACGGCGAAGGATTTCTGTGTTTCCTTCCGGTGTTTGTGATCATGGGCTTGATCTTTACCGCGTTGATCTGGAACAACCTCCCGTCTCGGACAGTAAGGAAAAAGGACAGTGACAATCACGAGAAGCCGGATGGAATTTGATCGACGCACGTTTCTATCTTCCACGGGCAAAGGCCTCGGCCTGATGGCGCTTTCGTCTGCGACCGTCGCATCGCTCTTTGAAAATGTAAAAGCTGCCGGAAGATCTGTCGATCACCTGTCTCCGCTCGAAGCCGCCCGCGACGAAGATTACTGGGCGACCATCCAGCAAGCGTTCTCGGTGACTCGCGGCATTGTAAATCTGAATAACGGCGGCGTCAGCCCGAGTCCGCGAATGGTGACGGAGGCGTTCGTCCGGTACACATGGCAGCAAGAGGACGCGACCGCATACACGATGTGGCAGATCCTCGAGCCGCAGTCGGAAACGATCAGGACCGGGCTAGCCGAAGTCTTCGGGTGCAACGCCGAGGAAATTGCGATCACGCGAAATGCGTCAGAGTCGCTCGAAATTCTTCTGATGGGATTAGATCTCAAGTCCGGCGACGAGATCCTTACCACGACGCAGGACTACGGCCGAATGCTGACAACGCTTCGCCAGCGGGAGATGCGTGAGGGATTAAAGCTTAAGCTGATCAAGATCCCGATCGCACCCGACCACGTCGATGAGATCGCGGCCGCGTTCGAGCGTGCGGTAAGTCCGAAAACAAAACTGATCCTCGTTTCGCATCAGATCAACCTCACGGGCCAAATACTCCCCGTCAAGAAAGTTTGCGATATGGCGCGTGCGCGAGGGATTGAAACGATAGTCGACGGAGCTCACTCGTTCGCACAGTTTGATTTCAAGCGCGACGATCTCGGCTGCGACTACTTCGGCACTTCGCTGCACAAATGGATCTACGCCCCGAAAGGAACGGGAATGTTGTACGTGCGGAAAGAAAAGATCCCGAAGGTTTGGCCGCTGATGGCGTCCGACGATAAGCAAAAGAGCGACATCCGAAAATACGAAGAGATTGGGACTCATTCGGCGGCGATGCGGCTTGCGATCGGAGAAGCGATATTGTTTCACAACGCGATCGGCGGTAAACGAAAGGAAGAGCGGCTGCGCTATTTGTCGCGGTACTGGATGAACAACCTGAAAGATCTTCCAAAGGTTGGATTCAATACGTCATTCGATCCGGCGCAATCATGTGCGATCGCGAATTTTAAGATCGAAGGCATCGATCCGGTCGCTCTCGGCGGATATCTGATGGCTAAGCACAAGATCTTTACGACGCCGATAGTCCACGACGAATTTACCGGCATTCGCATTACGCCGAATGTCTACACGACGCTCTGGGAACTCGACCGGTTCAGCACGATAGTCGCCGATGTCGCGAAGAAAGGATTAGGGGACAACAAACTTTAGTTTGTTGCTCTTCCGACAAACTGAAGTTTGTCGTCCAGTTTATGAGCATCTTTGAAAAGCAGTTTCAGGTGGGCTGGCGAGATGTCGATCCGAATGGGCATGTCGCGAATATGGTTTATCTCGAGTACGCAGTTGACACCCGGATCGCGTTCTTTGCATCGCAAGGATTCGCACCGGCGAACTTTTTGGAACTCGGTTTCGGGCCGGTGATCAAGACCGACTTCGTCGAGTACTTTCGCGAAGTGATAATGCTCGATGAGCTGCGAGTCACGAACGAGAATGGTGGACACAGCGAGGACGGTTCGAGGTTTCGTGTCATCAACAACATCTATAAGACGAGCGGTGAACTCGCGGCACGCGTAACGACGATCGGCGGGTGGCTGGGTTTGAAAGAGCGAAAGCTGATCGTGCCGCCTAAAGAAATTAAGAACGCGTGGCTCGCGTTGAATCGAACGGACGATTTTGAGGAATTGAAGTCGAGTATTAGAAAATAGGTTTCGTTTCCGTGTATTTCCGTACTTTCCGTGAATTCCGTGGTTGAAAGAAGTGAACCAGGGAATGCACTGAAAACACGGAAAAGACATGCAGCGAATTGAATAGATTTATTTTTATGTCGATCAAGAAAGTTACACAGCATCCCACACAGAACGAAGGGCTGATATTCGAGCGTTCGCAGACTGGCCGTATCGGCTATCGTCTGCCGAAGCTCGATGTCGAAGAAACGAACATCGATGAAATAGTGCCGGCGGAGCTTCGACGCGAGGACGATCTGGATGGAGTGCCGGAAGTTTCAGAGGTTGATGTCGTCCGCCACTTTACACGGATCTCGACATGGAATTATTCCATCGATCTGGGAATGTATCCGCTCGGTTCGTGCACCATGAAGTACAATTCGCGACTCAATGAAAAAGTCGCGCGGATCGGTGGATTTACGAATCTCCATCCGCTCGCACCCGAAGAAGAATCGCAGGGTGCACTCGAACTGATCTGGGAACTACAAAACGATCTCGCGGAGATCACGGGCTTGCCGGGCGTTTCACTGCAACCTGCGGCGGGAGCTCAGGGCGAAATGACCGGCGTGATGTTGATCCGTGCGTTTCTCGATAAACGCGATGGCGAGGCTTCAAAAGATCGCCGCGTAATGCTGATTCCCGATTCGGCTCACGGAACGAATCCGGCATCGGCCGCACTCGCGGGCTTCACCGTAAAGACGATCCGTTCGACCGAAGAGGGCTTGACCGATCTCGAGCATCTACACCAACTCTGCGACGAAGGCGGCGTTGCCGGCCTGATGCTGACGAACCCGAACACGGTCGGTATCTTCGAAACCAACATCAAAGAGATCTGTAAGATCATTCATGACGCAGGCGGACTCGTTTACATGGACGGCGCGAATATGAACGCCCTCGTTGGCGTCGCTCGTCCGGGCGACATGGGCGTCGATGTAATTCACCTCAACCTGCACAAGACGTTTTCGACACCGCACGGCGGCGGCGGTCCTGGCTGCGGGCCGTGCCTGTGTACGGAACAGCTGGCGGAATTTCTGCCCGTCCCACGCATCGTCAAAGACGGCGACGCATTTCGTCTCGATTACGACGCACCGGAATCGATCGGACGCGTCAAAGCGTTCTTTGGAAATTTCGGGATGATGATTCGTGCTCTTTCGTACATCTACACTCATGGAGCCGAGGGATTGAAAGAAGCGACCGAGGCGGCTGTCCTGAATGCTCGATACGTCGCAGAGGAACTAAAGGACACGTACCACCAACCTTTCGCTTCGGACTGCATGCATGAAGCGATCTTCTCGCATAAGAACCAGTCGAAAAAGGGAGTGCATACGCTCGATGTCGCGAAGCGTTTGATCGATTACGGATTTCATCCGATGACGATCTACTTCCCTCTCGTCGTCGAAGGTGCGATGCTCATCGAACCGACTGAGTCCGTCGGACGTGCCGACCTCGACGCATTCGTCGAAGCGATGAAGGACATCGACCGCGAAGCTCAGGAGAATCCTCAGCTAGTCATCGACGCTCCGCATTCAACACGCATCGGACGGCTCGACGAAGCAGCCGCCGCGCGGAAACCTGTTTTGAGATGGAAACCGGACATGGAAGCGTCGGCAACAACGGCGTAGCGACTGGACTGGAGCGCAGGAATCCCTGTCTGTAATGTGACCGTCCTAGATTCCGCTCCTAGATTTCGAGCAGCAGTTCAAACTCTTATGACACAGATCGGAATTCCGAAAGAGATACATCCGGGCGAGCGTCGCGTTGCCGCGACACCGCAAACCATCCTCAAACTTAAAAAGCTCGGCTTCGATGTCGCGGTGCAATCGGGTGCAGGCGATGCGATCAATGCAAGTGACGCGGAATACCAGGAAGCAGGAGCCTCGATAATTGCCGACGCGGCTCAGCTTTGGAAATCATCGGACGTCGTGATGAAAGTTAGGCCGCCCGAGGACGGTGAAGCGGATCTTCTTCGCGATGGCGGTTGGCTCGTCGGATTCGTTTGGCCGGGACAGAACCGCGACATCGTCGATCGGCTAGCGAAAAAGCATGCGACTGTTTTCGCGATGGACAGCGTCCCCCGCATTACGCGTGCGCAGAAAATGGACACGCTTTCGGCGATGGCTAATATCGCCGGTTATCGCGCGATCATCGAAGCCGCGAATAATTTTCCTCGATTTTTCACCGGACAGATCACTGCGGCCGGTCGGATCGATCCCGCGAAAGTTCTCGTTATCGGCGCCGGCGTCGCTGGTTTGTCGGCGATCGGCGCTGCGAAAGGTTTGGGTGCGATAGTACGTGCTTTCGATCCGCGTGGTGCTTGTAAAGATCAGGTCGCGTCGATGGGAGCTGAGTTTCTCGAACTCGACGTCAAAGAAGAAGGCGAAGGCAAAGGCGGATACGCTAAACAGATGTCCGACAACTTTTTGAAAGCGGAGATGGCTCTGTTCGCACAGCAGGCGATGCAGGTCGACATTATCGTCACGACCGCACTCATCCCCGGAAAGCCCGCACCGAAATTGATCACAAAAGGAATGGTTGAGTCGATGAAGCCCGGCTCGGTGATAGTCGATCTTGCGGCCGAACAGGGCGGCAACTGTGCGTTGACCGAACCTGGCCAAGTTGTCCATCACAAGGGTGTCACGATCGTCGGCTATACGGATCTGCCATCGCGAATGGCTTCGATGTCGAGCCAACTTTATGGCTCGACTGTGACTGCCTTGCTCGATGAGTTGCGAGACGACGAAGGAAATCTGCATGTCGATCTCGAGAACGAAGTCGTCCGAGGTGCGATCGTCCTGCACGAAGGAAAAATGATGTGGCCGCCGCCTATGCCCGCCGCACCTCCCGAGCCCGGCGTTCCGTCAAAAAGCTCGGCAAGCGTTGCAGTTGCAAAAGCTGCAAGCGCTCACGGAGCGGATGAAGGCGCGGGAATCAGCCCGATCCTTCTCGCTGTGATCGGGCTCGCATTGATCGGTCTCGGATTGGTAGCACCTGAATCCAAGCTTTCGCACTTCACTGTTTTCATGCTCGCGATCTTCGTCGGATTCCAGGTCGTGTGGAATGTGAAGCCCGCGCTCCACACGCCGCTCATGAGCGTGACCAACGCGATCAGCGGCATCATCCTCGTCGGCGGAATATTACAGCTCTCCGGTAACGATCTGAATTTGACTTCGATCCTCGGTGCGGTTGCGGTGTTGATCGCAGCGATCAATATCGCCGGCGGATTTTTAGTGACGAATCGAATGTTGGCGATGTTTAGGAAATAGTAAAAGTGTATCTAGAAATGACGAAGAAGTTTCCGTACATATTGTTCGCAGTGTCGATGATTCTTTTCTTCGGGCCGTTTCCCGCATATGTCTATCTGGTTATGCCATACGCCGAAGCAACGAAAGACCCGGATGCGATCGAGGCTGTAGCTTGGTTCAGCGGAATCTTTCTGATGTTCTTGGGAGCAATGCTCGCTCCGGTCTCATTTGGTGGCTGGCTTTATACGCTGCGAAAGGCGAAGTAGATAGCCGGACGGTATCTATCGCGATCGAGCTGACGGGCCGCGATAGCGGCTAAGCGAATTTAGCCGTGGGCCTTAGCCCACGGTACTTTGACAAATTTGTACGGCTGATTCGTGCGTCGTTGCCCGCGACGCGGACGCCATGTCGCCGTAACCGTGGGCTAATGCCCACGTCTAAATTCGAATGTCGCTCCGCGACGAAAACCAAATTTCCACCGATGAATCGGTGGGCTATTATCGGCCGTCCTTGGCGGGACGGATCGTGCGGTCGCTGACGCGACGCGATTATCTTTTGCCCCGTTTCCGTGGGTTAAGACCCACGGCTAAATTCGAACGTCGCTCTGCGACGAAGATAATCGAATGCGGATCCGGTTCTGAATAACTCAACGGACTTATTTTCTAAATGAAAACCAGCCTCATCACAATTGCATACATCGCCGCGAGTGCGTTGTTTATCTTGAGCCTCGGTGGACTATCCAGGCAGGAGACGGCGCGGCGCGGAAATTGGTATGGCATCATCGGGATGCTCATCGCGCTCGGTGCGACTGTCGCGGCGATGAAGGATGGCAACTACATGCTGCTCGCCGGTGCGCTCATTCCCGGATTGGTCGTCGGTGCGATCCTCGCCTCGCGCGTGCAGATGACGGCGATGCCGCAGCTTGTCGCGGCCCTACATAGTTTTGTCGGAATGGCGGCGGTACTTGTCGGTTTCGCGACATACCTTGGGCCGCACGAGCCCATGACGACGGCCGAACAGAATATCCATCTCGTCGAGATATTTATCGGCGTGTGCATCGGTTCTGTGACCTTCACCGGATCGGTGATCGCATTTCTGAAATTACAAGGCACTATTTCCGGCAAGCCCTTGATGCTTCCGGGTCGGCATTTGATCAACATCATAATGCTGCTCGTGACGATCGGGCTCGGGGCTGCGTTCTTCATGTCACCCGACGCAGCGACCGGACAGTGGCCGTTGCTTTTCGCCACGATCGTGACCGGGATTCTCGGGGCGCACTTCGTAATGGCGATCGGCGGTGCCGATATGCCGGTCGTCGTCTCCATGCTCAACAGTTATTCGGGATGGGCGGCGAGCGCGGCGGGTTTTATGCTCTCGAACGATCTGCTAATCATTACAGGTGCTCTTGTCGGATCATCCGGCGCCATCCTCAGCTATATCATGTGCAAGGGTATGAACCGTTCGTTCGTCAGCGTTATGCTTGGCGGATTTGGAACCGAAAGCGGAACCGTTGCGGCATCATCGAGCGGCGAACCGCAAGGCGAAGTGCATTCCATCGACTCCGCAGCCGCGGCCGATATGCTGCTGCAATCGAAAAAGGTGATCATCGTTCCGGGCTACGGCCTCGCCGTCGCACAGGCTCAGCACTCGCTTGCAGAGGTTGTGAAGATCTTGAAGGAAGGCGGGACCGAGGTTAAGTTCGCCATCCACCCCGTCGCCGGACGCTTGCCGGGTCACATGAACGTCCTTCTCGCCGAAGCGAATATTCCATACGACATCGTTTTCGAGATGGATGAGGTCAACGACGAGTTCAGCACCACCGACGTGTCGTGGGTGATCGGCGCGAACGACATCGTCAATCCGTCCGCGATGGATGATCCCGCTTCCCCCATCGCCGGCATGCCGGTCCTCCACGTCTGGGAAGCCCGCGACACGATCGTCATGAAACGCTCCATGGCGAGCGGATATGCGGGAGTTGATAATCCTCTCTTCTACAAGGACAACACGTTGATGTTGTTCGGAGACGCGAAGAAGGTCGTCGATGAGATATTGACCGCGATGCGAGCATGAGCACAATAGACCCGAGATCCGAAAAGGGTAAGCTTTGGAAACGATTATTGGATGTCTGGGATGACGATACTCCCGCGTGTCAGGTGTATGTTGCGGAAGCGTATACCAGGAAATTCCCAGATGACTTTTTTGGTTGGCTGGCGCTCGCCGACGGG
>JANMUW010000204.1:0-2615 GCA_031392105.1 Acidobacteriota bacterium
ACCAAGGAGATAAATTTTGGCAACAGTTACGATGAAAGAACTCTTGGAAGCAGGAGTTCATTTTGGTCACCAGGTCCGCCGTTGGAACCCGAAGATGAAGGAATACATCTTTGGCGAACGCAACGGCATTTATATTATTGACCTTCAGAAAACGCAAAAGCTCTTTCGCGACGCTCTCAATTACGTCACCGAATCGCTGACCGAGCGCCCGAATCAGAAAATTCTGTTCGTCGGCACAAAACGTCAGGCTCAGGACGCGATCAAAGAGGAAGCGGAGCGTTGCGGACAGTTTTACGTCAACAACCGCTGGCTCGGCGGACTGCTCACAAATTACCAGACAGTTCAGAAGTCGATCGCGAAGCTCAAGGAAATTGAGACGATGCGCGAAGACGGCCGAATGGAGATGCTCACAAAGAAAGAGCGCCTTAAGCTCGACCGTGAGCACGAAGGCTTGATGAAGAACCTTGCCGGCATCAAGGACATGGGCGGCCCTCCGGACATGATGTTCGTGATCGACGTTCGCAAAGAAGATATTGCTGTTAAGGAAGCAAACCGGCTCGGCATTCCGATCGTCGCAGTCGTAGATACGAACTGCTCACCGGAAGGGATCGACCAGGTCATTCCCGGAAACGACGACGCACTTCGTGCGATCCGTTTATTCGCTTCACGTATCGCCGATGCGATCCTCGAAGGAAAGCAGATCGGAACCGAAGGCGGCACGGCTCAGGTCGAGGAAGCTCCAGAGGTCGAGGACGAAGAGATCGATATTGCGGCAAGCTTGCGCAAGGCCGGCATCACTGACCCTGATGATGAAGGGGATGATGTAGAGGACGATGCGGCAGATGTTGAAGCGGTCGATGATGCGGTGGAACCGGCTGAGGCTACCGAAGCCGCAGATGCTTCGACCGAAGCTTCGGAACCGGCTGCTGAAGAACCCAAGAGCGAAACTGAAGAAAGCAACGAAGCAGCGGCAAGCTAACAATTTTTTTTATTTTTCGAAGCGTGGCTTTTTTCCTCAACAGGTGAATTGGCTACGCATTTTTATAGGACGACAAACTTTAGTTTGTCGGTTGGACCAGGAGATCCGCAAGACGACAAACTGAAGTTTGTCGTACATGAGTTATGGCAGACGTTACAGCAGGCGCAGTTAAATCACTGCGAGAAAAATCAGGGGCAGGCATGGTCGATTGCAAGAACGCTTTGGTCGAGGCTAATGGCGACGAGGCGGCGGCGATCGAGATCTTGCGAAAGAAAGGCATGGCGACGGCGGGTAAGAAGGCCGGACGCGTGACGGCTGAGGGTGCCGTCGGTTCGTACATTCACATGGGTGGAAAGGTCGGCGTACTCGTTGAGATAAATTGCGAAAGCGATTTCGTATCGCGGGGCGAAGAATTTCAACAGCTCGTAAAAGACGTTGCAATGCACGTCGCGGCTTCGGATCCGCGTTATGCAACGCGCGATGAGGTACCGCAGTCGGAGCTCGACAAAGAGCGCGAGATCATGCGCGAGCAGCTCAAGAATGATCCGAAGAATGCGAACAAGCCCGAAGATGTCCTGAATAAGATCATCGAAGGCCGACTGAACAAGTTCTATGAAGAGAATGTTCTTGTCGATCAGCCGTTCGTAAAAGATCCGAGCAAGACCATCGGCGAGCTCGTCGCCGAGAAGATCGGCTCGATCAAAGAGAACATCTCGATCCGCAGATTCACCCGTTACAAAATGGGTGAAGGTATTGAGAAAAAGGCGGACGACTTCGCAGCCGAGGTCGCATCTATGGTCGGCTAATAGTTTCGAGTTTCTAGTTCCTGGTTTCGAGTTTATAAACGAGAACAACCAGAAACTTGAAGCCTGGAACTAGAAACTATGAATAAGCCTGTTTTCAAACGCATCCTCCTCAAGCTTTCCGGCGAAGCTCTTCTGGGCGGGCAGAATTACGGGATCGACACCGCAATGGCCGAGTCGGTCGCACGCGAGATCAAGGCTGTCCAGGAGCTTGGCGTTGAGGTAGCGATCGTTGTCGGTGGCGGAAATATTTTCCGCGGCGTCTCGAAGTCGGCGGGCAACATGGATCGGGCTGCCGCTGATTACATCGGCATGCTGGCGACGGTCATGAATTCGGTCGTGCTACAGGATGCTCTTGAGCAGCTCGAGGTTCAGACTCGTGTGATGTCGGCGATAGATATTCCACAGCTCGCCGAGCCGTTCATTCGCCGCCGTGCGGTGCGGCATCTCGAGAAAGAACGTGTAGTGATCTTTGCGGCGGGTACCGGCAACCCATACTTCACGACCGACTCTGCGGCCGCGCTTCGCGCCCTCGAGATAAAGGCCGAGGTAATTTTTAAGGCGACAAAGGTCGATGGGATCTATTCCGCCGATCCGATGACGCATCCGGATGCTACTCGTTTTGAAAGGATCTCGTACCAAGAGGTTTTGGAAAAGCAGCTTAAGGTGATGGACACCTCGGCGATCTCGCTGTGCATGGATAACAAACTGCCGATCATGGTCTTCAACATGAAACAGGCGGGGAACATTATTAAAGCTGTCGGCGGCGATACGACCATCGGCACGTTAGTCGGAGGCGAACGGCAGGCTTTCCAGCCTGCCGCATAAAACGA
>JANMUW010000248.1:0-2181 GCA_031392105.1 Acidobacteriota bacterium
GAAGCGGCCGAAGGCTTATCTTCCGCACCTCAAGTGCGGAGCTGGCATTCGCATATTTCCAGACGTTTCACGTCTGGCTATTTCCTTCTGACGGCTTCGCCGCCGAGCATCCGAGCTTTGACACAATCTCTGAAGGTCCTGGCACTTTAAATTGCCAGCTAGTCCATTGCCGCTTGGTGCCAGTGGAGCCTTTCCCGTCGCCAACTTCAACGCACACTGAACTCTTTGGATCGGTCGACAAATCAAAAAGGCTGCGAATCGCTCCGCAGCCTTTTTAGGTGGAAGACCTATTGCACGTTCTTATCGTAGATGTCGTGAAGAACCTCGGAGATAGATTTGCGATCAACGAAAGGGTCAGGCGCCGCAGGGTTCGATCTCGTCCGCCGAGGATCGTTACCGTCTTGATCGGCTCGAGCTTCGTTCGGTGAACTCGTGTATGAATCAGAGCTCTCGTTTCCTGACGCTTCGTCTTGAGATTCGTAAATGTACCCGTTACGGTCCGCAGCTCCCAAAGCCGCCTGCGATTCCACAACTACGGGAATCGCCGAGAACTGGTGCCTACTCTCTTCCAGTAAAGTCTTGCCCCGAAGCTTTCTCGCACGTTCCAAGGCTCTCACCGCCGCAGACGTCAGGGGAGCGTCAGCTGGCTCGCGCTCTATCTTTCGCAGAACCCTGACATAGCTTTGAAGCTCACTGGACGGTGACACATACGACGCTTCGTCTGACCCCGCATTCTCGACAACGTACGCCAGGTTCGTGATCGCCGCTTTATGATCTCCCGCCTTGTTCTGTAAGGCTCCAAGCGTAAAATGTACGAGCGGCGGCGCCGCCCTCATCCGGCGCACTATCTCTTCGCCGCGTCTGATCGCGTCATTCAACTCAAAACCGTACCATCGGCGCTCGTCATCACGGAGCATTTCATTCGCCGTCAAATAAAATTCAAATATCTCGCGCGTTTCGCTTCGAGATCCGGAGGCGAACATTCGGAGTAAGAAGTAAGCGAAGATGCCGAAGAAGAAAACGACAAACAAAGGAAAGTCGGCGACCAGAAGCATCGACGCGACAATGCCGAATGCGAGAAGGTACTGTCCCTTCTCTTTTATCGCACCACGATTCCTTTTTTGAAGCTGACCGTCGCTCACGTTTTTTCTATTGTGCCGTTTGAACAAAAACTCTTAAGCTGAATCCTTAGGCTTCGATGCTTTTTTTGTTTTCGTCTTCGAATTCGACCCCGCGGCCTTCGGATTGTGTTCCACCGGACGTGCAGCTTCCTTTTCGCGTTCCTCTTTTTTAAATCCGAATTCCGCCATCACGTCCATAAACTTGTCGGCGATCTTAAATGGCGAGTTGACGATAAACGAAACTGTTTCGCCGAATGCGATCGTCTCAAGGTGGACGAGACTCGCGATCTTCTTCTCAAGCGGCATCTCAGCGAACGCCTTTCTGTATTCTTCGTTACTGTCGGTCTCGCCAACCGTTTTTGCTTCCGGAGCCGGGTCGTGTGCTTTTTCTTTGGTCATAATTTCAACCTCTCCTGGCTTTTCGATCTTTACCTGGCAAGCCAGCCTTTCGTTCGTCTTACGCCCGGCTTTCTCGAAATGTTTCGCCTCGGCCTTCGTCAACTCAGAGAGTTGGTCGGAGCCCGATCGAACAACAACCGAGCAATAGTGGGTGTCCATCTCTGGAACACAAACATCGTCAAAATGGATACCAAATCGTTTCGCCGCATCGATCAAGTATGTCCCGACGGCAACTAGCCCTTCGCGATCCTCGCGTTTAAATCTAACTTCAGCTTCCAACATCATCCGTTCTTACTTCCCTCTTCGCTAGTGCTCGACCGCCGTCTTGACCTTGACCCTCGGTTGGGCTCCCGACGGAGCGCTCGGCTGCTCAGTTTCCTTTTTCTGACAATCTTCGCAAACTCCCCATAGACGGAGACTATGATGCGTCGGACGGAACCCGAATTTGTCCGCCATTTGATCCTGGAGGTCTTCGATGTCCGCCGAGAAGAATTCGATCACTTTCCCACAGTCCGTACAGATCATGTGATCGTGGTGCTGGTGGTTGTAGTGATGTTCGTAGTAGGTCTTGTTATCGCCAAAACGTACCTCCCGAGCGAGCCCGGCTTCCGTCAAAAGTTTCAGAGTCCTATACACCGTCGTATTGCCGATCGAGGGATCT
>JANMUW010000379.1:0-4077 GCA_031392105.1 Acidobacteriota bacterium
CGAGTTACCGGATCGCGTCGCTCAAACACCCTTCCTGGATAGGAGGGGTGGACGCCGCTTCGGCGGACGGGGTGGTGGACCAAACAGAATCTGATTTTTCTTATCCACCACCCCGCCGGCTGGGCCGGCACCCCTCCTATCCAGGAGGGGAGTTTATGTTTATTCATCGATCACGGGCTCCTGTTTTCGGGATCTTCGTCGCTCGGCCTTCCATTGTTTGCGAACCGCGGGGACGTCGAACTTATCGCGCTTGCCATCGCGCATGTTTTCGATCTCGTGCTGAACGCGTGCGGCGATCAACCGATACGCTTCGGTGTTCGGAACGCCTTCGGTCATCTTTCGAAGTTCGTCGTATTCGAGAAAATGCCCAACTTTCGCTCCGATCTTCGCGCCGAAACTGCTGCCCTTCGGAATGATCGTTCCTTTCGGAAACGCATCGTAAGTTCCCCAGATGTAGATCGGCAGTATCCCGATCTTCTGGTTGAGCGAGAGATAACCGATGATCGGTTTGAACTCCGCTATCTGTCCACTCTCCTGTCGTCCGCCTTCGGGGAAGATCAGAGCATTGTAGCCTTCGTTAAGGATACGCGTGACGTGTCTCAGGGACTGTCGCAAACTTCCGGTCCGTTCGATCGGAACTAGCGTCGTGAAGTTGTTCATGTACGCGCGCTTGTACTTTGTATCGAACCAGTAATCCGCCGCCGCGACTGCGACCGTCTGTTCCGCGACGCCTGGACCGAGTGCTTTCTTCACCAATCCAGTATCGATGTGCGAAGTGTGATTCGGTGCGACGATGAAGTTCACATGCTGCGGAACATTTGCTTCACCCTCTATCCTTGTATCGAGCACGCCTTCGTACAGCGTATTCTGTGCAAAGCTGACGACGGCATTCCCCGCTCGCCGAACAACAGATGGAATTACGATATCCTCGTCGTCCTTTTTCTCTTCGGTCTTCGGTTCATCCGCGAGCTTCTTCGATTTATCGATGCGTTGAACGGCCGTCAGAAGCTCTCGTACGCTTTGCACTTCGTTCAGAGTGTCGGGTGACGGAATCCGTCCGCCCGCATCTTCGACCGCGGCTTGCAGCTCAACGAACATCAGCGAATCAAAGCCGAGATCGGCGAGTTTGTCTTCGATCGCAATGTCAGATAGCGGCCGGTTCGAAACTGTCGCGACGATCTTGCGAATCCAGAGCGCGTTATCATCTCCCTTTGACTGAACGACCGCGTTCGTCCGGTTCTTCGAACGTTCTTCGAGTCCCTGAAGCATCTCGACGACCTCGGGCCGCTTCACTTTGCGCGTCGCAGTTCTCGGAAGCTCAAATGGTGTAATGTGCAGAACTTTTACTCGTTTGAAAAACGGTAATGATCCGGAGATCTCGCGAAAGTGTTCCTCGACTTTCTTATTTACCTCGGCCCGTGCGAGTGCGATGTCGTGCTCATAGTCGGGCACGACAAGCGATGCGATCTTTTCCCCGCCGTCGTCATCCGGCAATCCGACGACGCTGAGCTCCTTTATAAATCCCGACTTTCCGTATGCGTCTTCGATCTCGTCCGGATAGATATTCTTCCCGTTCGAATCGATAATCACATCTTTTGACCGACCGACGATGAAGAGATTTCCGTCCTCGTCTAGTTTGCCGAGATCGCCGGTCTTCAACCAACGATCTTGTAGGACAGCCTCAGTCGCCTCCTCGTTGTTGTAGTATCCGAGCATCACATTCTGCCCTCGAGCGAGAACTTCGCCGACGCCGTTGTCATCTGGATTGTCGATCTTAACTTCGACGCCAGGTAACGGTTTGCCAACGCTTCCCCTGAGCAATTTGTTTCCCGGACGCGCGACGGTCAGCACCGGCGAAGATTCCGTCAAACCGTAACCTTCCAGAACGGTGAAGCCCAGGCCATGAAGATCCTTCTGCACTTTCTCCGACAATGCCGAACCGCCCGAGATAAGGTAACGCATCTTGCCGCCCATCCCCTGATGGATCGGGAAAAAAACGATCGGCCCGAGATTGAACGGCGTGTTGTCTCGGATCCAGGCATTGAATTCGATCACGTTGTCTGCAAGATCGGCGATCCAATCTCCCCGTTCGCGAAGCCGCGTTTTGATACGGCGATGCAGCATCTCCCAAAGAGCCGGCACGCCAACCATTCCGGTGACATGACCGTTTTCGATAGTTCGGGACAAGTCCTCTGCTGTTAGTTCATTAAGATATGTGATCTGAGTTCCGTTTGAGAACGGAGTAAGGAATCCGGCCGAGAATTCGAAAGTATGATGCATCGGTAAGACGGACAAAACTCCATCGGTGAGGTCCATATCAAGCACGCTCGAAAGCATCGAGATCATATTAGTGAAGTTCTTGTGCGAGAGCATCACCGCTTTTGGCTTACCAGTCGTGCCGGACGTGAAGATCAGCGACGCAACTGAATTCGACAAGATTTTCACCGGCAGCAGCGCATTCCGCTGAGCCTCTTCGGTCTCCGTGGGCATTTCGAACACCTGATCAAAAGTCCAGATGTTGAAATTGCGGATTGCGGATTGCGGATTGCGGATTTTGTTTTCCGAACTCCCCTCCTTACGAAGGAGGGGTGCCGGCGTTTCGCCGGCGGGGTGGTTCTCTCTCTGCGGAACAGGAATCTCCGCCAGGCGAGTGTATAATTCCGGATTCTCCGCCGCAAGCTTTGGACTCAGCACGATCGCCGATGCTTCACCCGCTTTTGCAAAGTTCACTATCTCTTCAACCGAGCTCGCCGGATCGATCGGTATCGCCGTCGCACCGGCCTTTAGAATTCCGAAATAGGTAATTCCCCATTCGGGCATGTTATTAGAGAACAGAATTACGCGGTCACCGTGTTGAATTCCATTTGCCGCCAAGAACCCAGCGGCACGCAATGTTAATTCACGAACGTCCTCGAACGTGTACTGTTCCTTCCGTCCGTTACGCTCGATCCGCATCGCGACACGCGTGGGAAATCGTTTGACGGATGTATCAAAAAGATCGAGCAGATCCTTGTAAGTGTACGATCGCTTTTCTTGGGTCTTCAGCTCTTCCTCGAGCGTCGGCAGTACCCACTTTCGCATTCCCGGGAAATGCACGTTCAGCCAGTAGTCGTACCAGTCGAGCCTTTCCGGATACCAGGGCAGGAGATGTTTCTCCTTGTCCTTGATCATCGCGTGTAAAGCGCGGACGTTATCCGATCGATAGAGATAGTCGTTGTCGATCATGAACGGCTTGAACATTGCGAACGCATCCATCGTCTCCTGCGTCGTTCGTTCAAAGCTTTCGACTGACTTCTTAAGATCCGAAACGATGTTGCCGATCCGGCCGCCGCCCCATCGCGGACTCGCTTTGTCGAGTATCTTATCGGCCCGCTTCGCGATTTTGTTGAGCATCGGCGCCGATGCGAGCTCGTATGTTCGCTGCTTTACGGTTTGCGTCTCGATCATTCCGGCGAGTTTGTTTGCGAGTTTGTTACCCGTTTCCTTGTCTTCGAAGTGCTGACGTTTGTACAAACCGACAAGACCGACGATCCGCTTCATGTCGTTAGGATTCGAATCACCCGACGACGCTTGAAAAACCAGCGGTGGATTATCGTCGACGAGAGCATTCATCGCCGCCGCGAGAATAGCCCCCGATACCATATCGACCGGAATGACATCGAGGACGAGCTTTTCGTTTACCGGAATGATCGGCTGGCCGCGGAGCGCGATCAGGATCAACGGCGCCGTTGTCGTGAAACCTTCGTTCCAACCTGGAAACGGATATTGATTTGAAGATTCGACGATCGATGGTCTGAGGAGGATCTTTACGATGTCATCCTGCTGGGCGATGATCTGTTCGGCGAGTGATTTCGAGTACGTGTAGATGTTCGTCCATCCCCAGTACTCGGCGCGTTCGGCTCCGAGCTCGGTCGTCCGTTCGCGGATCCACATCTTCCGCTCTCGAAAGATCGCGGACTTTAATTCGCTTTCGTCGTCCGGATCGCGCCCCTCTTCGATAAACCGGCATCGGGCGAGCTCGCGAAACTTCGCGGCTTGGACTGCATCATCGGCTTCCTGACGTGCCTGCTCGCTTAA
>JANMUW010000380.1:0-3564 GCA_031392105.1 Acidobacteriota bacterium
CGACTGAATCCTGATCCAGATCTATGTAACGACGCACCGAACTAAAAGGTCGGACCCTGACATTTTCGCTTCGGCTGAGTTTTGAGATTAGAGTTTCGGCCATGCCCAGCTCCAGGGCTTCATTGCGGTCCTTTAGAACGAGAGGCTTGAAAGGAAGGACCGCGATCGACGGCATTGACCGGCTGGCAGCGGGTAAGGACGTTTGCCGCCAAATGATCAACGCGACTGCGGCGGCGACTGCGATCAACAAACCGAAACCAAGAGCTGTTTTCGCTCTCGGACCGATTTTTGCGCCCGATTGCACGGATGCGGGAGTATTAGGGTTCGTATTCGCAATCTCCGGAACGAGCTCAGTCCCGACCTCTAGAACACGGTCGGCCGGAACTACGTCGGCGACAAACCGGTAGCCATGGCCTCGGACAGTTTCGATAAATTTCCCTTGGCCCGAGCGTTCACCCAGTACCTGCCGAAGCAGGGAAATATTCTTATCAAGATTATTCTCTTCGACAATTGTGCCGGCCCACACCTCACTTAGTAATTCATCCTTGCTGACCAGGCGACCAACGTGCCTGACCAGAGCGCAAAGTGTGTCAAAAGCCTTTTCAGGAAGCGGTATTCGCTCGGAATCGCGCGACAAAATACGCTCAGAAACGTCCAGCGTGAATTTATCGAAGGCGTATATCTCTTTGGGGGTGCCGGACATAACGGTTTTTCAGAAAGGAGTCAGGAAAGTTTCAAGAACTCCGAAGGATTCATCTAGGCCGTCCCTGCGATTATGCACCCATCAGGCGGGATTAAAAAGATTTCGGCTGAAATAAAAAAATCAAAAGAGGTAAAGAAATGAAATCGACTTTAAGAAAGATCATCGGCACAGTCATGGCGATAATAATGCTCGCGACTTTCGCAGGCGTTTCCGCCGTCGCACAGGAAACGTCAAAAGATGACGAGAACTTCGCACAGGCCCAAGCCAGTCTTATCCCGTCCAGCAATTCCGGCGCGCGGAGCATTGTCGGCGTATGGAATGTTCAGATAACCCGGCTTAACTGCGTTACCGGAGCCGTCATCGGCACTGCTCCGGCGATTCTTACATACACACTCGGCGGCACGATGAGCGATGCGGGAGTTCAGGTAGCTCCGTCCCTGCGCGGACCGGGCCACGGAGTCTGGAGCTTTGAATCCGCTGGGCACTACACGTCGGCGTTCCAATTTTTCCGGTTCAATGCGGACGGTACTTTGGCAGGACGTCAGGTGGTGCGAAGCGTTATCGATATGGGCGATGACGGCGACACGCTCAGCAATACTGCCACCGCCCAGATTCTGGATGTTAGCGGCAATGTGATCGGGACCAATTGCTCTACCGCAACCGCTGCTCGGTTTCAGTAGTTCGAATAATTGAGCCCGGCACTTATCTTTAGTGTCGGGCACTTTTTTGGCTTGTTTCGCGAAGCAGGTCGGATCGTCGGCTCGGCTCCGGAATCGGACAACAACATCTGGGCCGTACTCGGCGGTTCGGAACGCGTGTATCTTCAACAAAAAAAATATTTAGTGGAATGCCCTCGGTAGGATTCGAACCTACAACCAACGGATTATGAGTCCGCTGCTCTAACCGTTGAGCTACAAGGGCACGAATGGTAAGTCTAAATTAACGTCAATCCTCTGGCAAATCATTCGGACAAGAGCGGTGCGAAGATCACCGAGTCGCGGATGCGTTGAAGCTTTCCCTTTGCACCTCTCACTTCGATCTTGTCGGCACCGTATTCCGCGGCCAATTCGTCGAGCGTTTCCGTATCCGACTTTCCGCGAAGCAGGTTCTCCAAAATAGAAAGATCGAGATCATCAAAGTTTTCAAGGCCGATGGCGTTGGGAGTATTCACTCCGACGACTCGCGTTTGAGCGAGGTCGTATGTCCAATCGAGGATCTTGTCGATAGGCTCAGCATCGGGGAAGCGCTCTTTCACCAGCGAGAGGATCCTGCTTCTGCCCTCGACGTTTAGCAGCAACGCAAAAAAGAACCGGTGTTCGGGGTCGGTCACATAACCGCGTCGTCGAACCAGATCGTTTACGCGATCGCGGTGCGCGAAGATCTCGTTTAGTCGAGACGCCTTTGCACCGTGACGCCGCACGGCGATATCAACGAACGATGCAAATCGGGCAGTAGGACCTTCAAGGTTGAAGAGCTGGCCAAGATGGCCTCCGCTCAAATGACTGTGCGCCGTCGATAGAATGGCAAGACTCGTTTGAAAATCTGCGGTCTCCAGCATTCCCGAAATCAACCGATCGGTATCCGGATGATCGACGCGGATCAGAGGTATCAGGCTCTGAAGTTTTTTCGTCGTCGTCTGATGATCGAAAAACGGATCAAGCGCGATATACGGTTTGTGATAAGAAAACTGTGGAAGATGAAGCGGACTCTTTTCCGTCCGCACGACGATGGTCGCCGATGGCTGGTCAAGATGAAACAGCGAGTGAATATACTGCCGCCCGGAAAGGATCGGCTGGATGTCGCCGACCTTTAGCAGCTCACAAACTTTCAAGCTCATCTCGCCGGTTTCGAGAAACGAGTTAATGCTTTCAGTCCGTTCGAACTCGTACCAGCTGTGGATGCTCGAGCCGAGCAATACCTGGAACGCTCCGCAGAAACTGTGTTGATGAATTTGCGTCGTACCGTCGAGCCAAAAATAAACGTCGATGTAAAAGCGCGGTGCGACAAATAGCGTGATCGGTGGATCACCGAAAATTCCCGGCGCGTCTTTTTGCGGCGGCAGCTCGGATTGGCTGAGCGTCCACTCGATAACTTCCCACGCCGAAACTTTTGAAGGAAGCTCCGCTCGCGCGAGGGCTTCGGCGGCGAGCTTCGGAAAAATATCCTCGTTATAATTCTGCTCGCGCCACTCTACTTCTATCTCGGCACCGAGCTGTTGAAATAATTCCATACTGTAAGTTCTACTGAACGAACGTCGGCGGAGGCGGCGGGGCCGGTGTGTTCGTACCGTCGTCCTTTACGTTGGAGACGTGTTTAGCCACGACAATCATACCGACCAGACTGAGGACGATACCAGCAATGCCGATCACCGTCCATAGTCCGAAGTACCCTTGAATTTCTTCAACCGGCGTTCCCGTTGCGACGAGATAGAAACCGATTGCAAAGCCAACTATCGCGGGGATGACAAACTGAATCCCGATCCCGACAACAACGGCAATCGCCGTCCACGCGGCGGCATTTCGTTCAGTGCTCGACGCGCTTTTGTAAACTTGAATCGCGATAACAACGATGGCGACGATGCCGATAATGGAGAGCATATGGTTACGTCCCTGAAACGCCGAAACGGTTTACGGAACTCCGGCAACCGCTAATATTTCTTTTTGTTACAGCGTTTATTTGCTATATTCTGCCTAACTCTCTTCAAAATTCCAACGATCTAAAGGTGAAAACTTAATGAGTGCAAACGCAGGTACCTTCGACAATGCCGCCGTCGCTGCGACTTCGCAGAGACATCCACGAGGGCTATACGTCCTGTTCGCGACCGAGATGTGGGAAAGGTTCAGCTTCTATTCGATGCTGGC
>JANMUW010000419.1:0-4981 GCA_031392105.1 Acidobacteriota bacterium
ATCGCCATCGATTATTTTTCAGGCTCCGCATCGAAACTCGATCAGGATCAACTCCGCAAGTACATCGCGGACAAGATCAACGCTGCGGGATATAACGGAACCGTCATCGGCTCGGCAGCTGATCTGACAACAGGAACTTTCGCGAACGTAATCGGCGTCGAGGTGCGGAAGGCTAAAGAGTCGGGGGCGTCGAAGGTCGGTGGCCTGTTCGGCAAGGTTACGGGTTCAGACTCGCTCGCAAAAGCCGGGAAATCCCAAGCCGAAATCGTCGTCACGCTTTACGGTGGCGACGGGAAAACGGTCGTTGCAAGTGCGCCCGCAAACGCCGATGTCAGCGGCAACTCGAACGAAGCCGTAAAGGCAGCGATCGATCAGGTCATCAGTGGGTTGATAAGCAAGATAAAGTAAAAAAGGGTGGAAGCCTGGTTAGCCAGGCTTCCGCGACATCCCAGACTTCCCAGACTTCCTAGACTGTCAACACTGTCATGAAAAACATCGCCATCTTCCTTACGCTTTTCGCATGCACGTTTTCCGCATTTGCTCAGCCGCCGCGACGCGTCGGCCCGCGCACGGTAAGAGGACCGGCGCCCGCGCCGACATTAAAGTCAGTGGTGCTCGAAGACCCGCTCGGTAAATTTGCCGAGAAAGGGGAGTTGCCAAAGGCTCAAGTTTTCGCCGCCGTAGAGAGTGCGAAATCTGCTGCTGACATGATCCTTGCGAACGATGAAAACTCGCTTTCGGCGTTGATCGGAGCTCTTCAATTCGCCGGATTCCATATCATCGACCAGAAACAGAAGATACTCTTCGCGCCTCGGTGGGGCAGCAACGGGATGGCGTTCTACGATTTCGAGGTCGCCGGAATGCTTCGCTCGTCACAGCTCGGTATGGCGTCTTCCATCTCAAAGTTCGGCAGTGCTCTCGCCGCCGACAATCCGGAATTGAAGCGTCTCGATTTACCGAAACAACTCTTCGACGCACTGACCGCCGCACGTTCCGCAAAAGATCACGAGAACAAGTTCCTCGCCCACTTGATCTTTGAATTGTCCCGGAAGAAACCGCTGGTCTCTACTGAAACGCCGATCAGCATGATACAGACTCTTATCATCGAGCGCCGTTTTCTCGGCGATCTTATCGATGCGTATGCCGCGGCCTCGCAGTCGTCGATCAGACCTTTTACCTCACCGGGTGAGATGCCGATTAAAATGCGTTCGGAATTTCAGTTTGTAAACGCATCTTTTACTCCGAGAGTCAGCCCCCCTCCTTGCGAGGAGCTCAAAGATATAGAAAAGATCGCGGGCTATGAGAGCAAAGTAAAAAAAGTGGGAAAGCTGTTCGACTTGAAATTGCCGCCGGTCACGCCGATGTCCCAGGCCAAGTCGATCTTCAAACCGATCGCGGACCAGATCGAAAAGGTGAATACTGCGATCTCGTATCTCAACCTGATCATGGCGAACATCAATCTCGAAGGAAAGATCGATATTCCACCACCGCTACCTTATGTACGCACCAAATCGAATACGCATGACGGCGAAGGCGAGAAGTATTTGACCGCGTCGTTTCGCATAAAATCTAAAAATTCCGAAACGATCAACTGTGCCGGAAAAGCCCTTAAACTAATCTCCGGCCTCGATATCCAGGTACCCGAAGACGGGCCCCTAAAGGAGGTTCCGGTTCACTGGGAGCCGATATACGAAGGAAGCGGAAATGATCGTTACACAACAAATTTTCCCGTAATAAACCAGGCTGTTCCCGATCGCTTCCAAGACATCAGCAAACTAAAGACTGACGCAAATGGCGAGAGCAAGATAAAGATCATCGGACTGAGACAAAGCCGCGACCTTACAAAGGCGGCCGTCTTCGAAGTCCCGAAAAGGGTCAGATATCGGGTAAGCATTGCGACGGATAAAATGGACGCCAACAAAGATATTCCAAAGATATTTTGGGGCGGCGTCGATATAAAATCCGGCGGCATTCTCGGGTTCCTGATTGAGTTCATTCCCGAAATGATGGGCAAGATGGCGCTCAAGTCTTATAAGGTCGAGGTGCCGATCAAGGATTGGAAGCCCTGCACTGACGATGATAATTGGGGCGGCACCGTTACCTACATACGCGACAAGTGGACGCCGAGGACAAATATCCACGAAGAGGCCAACATCACGATCGTCGCCAAAGCTGACGGCGAGCCAAAGACGGGGAACCCGATCGCATTCTATGAAGTTTTCGGTTACCGCACCACCGACAATCCACCGGTGTCCGTGGAGGATATTTGCTGCGAAGGAATCTCGACGACGCAAAGCGGGTCGAGGCTCGACTTTGAAGGTTCGTTCGCCGCTCCGTTCAATATAAATTTTCGCGGCACAGAGAATGAATTCAGCCTCGGTTTTTCATTCCAGACGCCGTCGATGAAATCCAGGAACCGCGACTATCTTAAGGTTCTTTCCACGGCCTGCCCTTACGAAAACGATGACGGCTATGACAGAACTCAGGAAGGAGATTTTGAGCTTGGGGGCATTCTGGGCGACGGGCATTATCCGACCAGATACGTCGACGCAAGCGGTGAACACCTTGTTGGATCAACAAGCTATGTTGATGGCGATGGTGCGACGGTCAATTGGGAATGGGATCTGACTCACTGCCGTCCCGCACGAAAGCCGTAATCACGCGAACGCCGTTTCCGTAGTTCACTCAGCAAACACATGAACAACTCGAAAAGAATCCTACCAGTTCTGGCAATTCTATTGTGCGTGTCGCTATCGTGCACTTTTCTCAAGGATAAATTTGCCGGCGGTGGCGAACCGGCGCGGGAGTTCGACAGAATTGTCAGGGATCTGCCATTCGAGGCCAAAGAGCCTTTTGTTTCGCCGGGCGCAGTCGCGGTCCGACATCTGGCCCAAGTCGATCCGACCGTCGCTCCGCTAGTGACTTCGATCGAAACGGCCGAGCGCGGCGCCATGAGAAAGCTCATAGCTGCGAACCCGAATGCTGACGTCGAAAAGAAGGGCGAGAATGCGAGCTCTGATTCACCAGTCCGCAGAACTGGAACAACGCCAGTTGCATTCGCAAGACGCAACTCATCGGGTTCGTCGGTGAGCGGACTATTGATGTTTCAGGCCGGCGATACTCCGCTTCCCGGAATGAACGACGGAGCTCTCGTCGGCATGCTCGCGGGGCAATTCAAATCGATGCTCTCTGACGTACAGACTGGAGCGTACAACAAAAAAGACTCCAAGACTGAAACGAGCGACGGCACGACGACGACGATGGACTTCGAACTCGGTGGGAGTGAAGACGGCTCGACAGTCTTCGGCCTTGGGCTCAAGACCGAATCCACCAAGAACGGTGTCAAGGTCACGACCGAAATGAACGCGAAGGTCGAAGGCAACGACTGTCCGAATGCCGAAGGCCAAGTGCAGATCACGGTGAAGGTCCGCATGAGCGCTCGTTCCGGAGTTGGTGGGTATACGCAGGACATCACCGCGTTCGTCCGGATGGTAGTCGGTGATGACGCGAACACTGCGTCAACTACTATCGACATTGACCAGGCAACAAGTCGCGGAAAAAACGGACAGGAAGTTTACGTGCAAACCGGCGAGACAATTAAGTATGGAGCCGATTTCGGCGGAGGGACACTTTCGAACCAGCGCGTGATCCAGAAAACGGACAATGCCTCTGCAGACGATGTAAACGAGGCATGGAAATCGGGACAGAGTGCTGCATACGGCGCGGCGATCGGTGCGATCGTGAATGCCGAAACTATCTGGAAAGGTGGCAAGTGCATCAAGATCGAAGCAACTGCGCCGGGCTCGGTCGATCCAGGATCTCGAACCGAGATACCGGTAAAGGTTCGTCACAAGAAAGACGGCTCGGATGTGCCGGCAAAGGTCGACGCAAATCTAGTCGGCGAAGCGTCCCTCGATCCGACGATAATTCCGAAAGCACCTGGAACTCTGACGTATATCGCACCGGGTGAGAAAAACAAGACGGCGACGATAAAACTCAAAGCTACGTCCCGCCGCGGAATTGCGACGCTCGATCTCCCTGCGGACACCGGCAGGAATAGTTATCGCGCGTCAGGCAAACAAGAGAGTGCCACCTTCGCCGGCGACATTTGCAATCTCAATACACCGTTCGAAATCGACGTCGTCTCTATCACGGGAAATTGGCCGATGAAGTTCACACCTTCCGGTGAGGCAGGTGGTCAAATGGAAGGCAACTACTCATTCGGCGATTGCACGCTTTCAGGCGGCGGTCCGTACACAGTCGCCCTCAAGGAAGATGGTACAGGGACACTTACCTTCACTTACAACTCGACGGCGACGTGTCCCGCCGGGAGTCGCACAACCAGCAAGACGACGACGTTGCAGCTAAAGCCGGCTACTGACGTGAAATGTAACTAGCTTTTACCGACACCCGCGAACACCTATGAAACATGCACTCCTAGTCTTTCTATTACTTTCGTTCACAGGCGGATCACTAGCGTAGGCTGTCGAGACCTTCGATATCGCCACGTTCAAGTCGCCAACGAAAGACTTCGACTCTTAAGCTCGATCCAGCCGCGGACGTGACGTGCCCCGTGAAAAACTGTCGGAGCAAAATATGAACAATTCGAAAACGATCCTGCCTGCTCTTGCAATCCTGCTATGCGTGTCACTCTCGTGCTCGCTGTTGAAAGACAAATTCGTGGGCGAGGGAAAGCCGGCGCTCGAGTTTATTAAGGTCGCCAAGCTTGAGCGGCCAAAGCCTGACTCTCTAATCGTGTCGCCCGGAGCCTTTGCCGTTCGCAAACTGGCGGAGATCGATCCCACCGTCGCCGGCTTAGTTACTCAGCTCGAGTCTACCGAGCGTGCGGCGATGAAGAAGACGATCACCGCGATTCCGAAAGAGCCTGACGAGAATGAGAAGAAGGAGAAAGTTTCTTTAAGTGCACCACCGCTCGACCCTGTTCGTATCGAGTCAGCACGAGCAATTTACGCCGGTCGTC